>NZ_JAJAFY010000039.1:0-46023 GCF_025384885.1 Photorhabdus kleinii | reverse complement strand
TAGCTGCACCAGTTAAAATTTTCGATATTGTCATGTTACAGGCTCCTTTAATGAAATTATTTGAAACCTCAACAAGTGATTTTTGTGAGCTAACTATCATCCATAAGATCGTCTTCATAGGATATTAAGTTAATAATTTCTTCTACAAATCGTCATTTTGGATATTACTTGACTCATGGATATGTCTGATTTCTATCACATCTAATACGTATAAAGGATATTTTTATAGATATTAATAGGTGTTGCTTGATTACATAAAATATTTATTTTCTCCATTAATTAGTTGTTATCTTGAATCCTTAGTATCGTCAGTATAATTCGTATTTTATATTTATCAGTAGAGATAAAAAAGGCCAGCAAACGCTGGCCAATTTTAAAGACTTATTTCTTAACACCAAAATCACGATAATCTATTGGGCCTTTATTATCCGCCTGATCCAATCCATATACACAAAAGCGTACTGGGGAATCTTTCTTTTTAAGAGAAATTGGGATTCGTCTATAAATAGAGTAACCTGTGTCATCATCGCATTTTGTGGATTTTAATGGGCCTGATTTTACACGTAAGTCAACAATTTCATAGACGTTAAAAATCGGATCAACAATCCAACTATCTTCTGTTTCAAAAACTAATCTTGTTGTTGGTTTTATTGTCGGAGGTGTGTCATCAATTTCACGTAATTTTATTGATGCGTTAGACGTACTCTGCCAGCTTTTATTTGCAGAATGTTGTCCAATGACACACATGGCGTAAATCCCTTCTTTGGAAGGAACGGTAAGTTTTTCCAGCGGTTGTGTAGTGACTGGAATAGGTTTGCTGTATCCTTTAGGATCTGAACAATCAATATTACTCGCAAGTCCTCCTTTATAGCGAATATTATCAAAACCCTGCTCCTCAAGATGTAAATTCCAAGTGGCAGGTTTGTTGTTAACTGTGCTTTTAGTAATTAGTGGGCCGCCAGCGTTAATAGTGATCCCTTTTCCATCATCAAATTTACTTAAATCCAGTTTTCCATCAGGGGTAAATGCACGTGCAATTTTATCAACAGGAATATAATAGCTGGCACCTTCACGTGAGAAACCCTGATTCTTAACCAGTTCACAAGGCCGATTAAGACCGCATCCCGTGTAATTTCGATCGACGGTGGTATTTAATACACCAATTATTTTAGATTGATCTTTCAATATAACAGATGAACCAGAAGTTCCTCCCGCAACACCGGCGCAATTAACCGAAACGGCCGGAGACCAAGCCCATATGCCTTCATACAAAAGAGAGGTTTTTCCAGTAATGGAGCAAGCCGAATAGCGTAGATAGCGTTTATTACCTGCTATGCCATTGCCCGGAATGTGAGCAAGTTCAATCGGTTGGCTTTCTGATGGTGCATAATCTTTTTGTAAAGTCACCGGCAGTATTCCGCGATTTGCCAACTCACCATAAGTTGCTTTAAGTCTGAAAACTGCAAGGTCACCGTCTTTCATTGTTGCGTATAAAACCCTATCAACACCAACAGGTTGGTGTTTATTGATTAAGTCAATAAAGTAATTTGGTGTGTATGTCCAACCAGGACCTACAGGTTGATCAATCACGACTTCATTAGTATCTAATGAAGAGTCAAAACAATGGCCTGCGGAAAGAATAAGGGCTTGTTGATTGGCATCAGGGGTTTCTGAACCGGCAATAAGTGTCGCGGTACACAGACCACGACCGCTTAGTTTTCCCACATGCTTAAATCGCTCAGCGCCCGGATCGGTAGATTTTAATAGCGGAGCTTCGTTGCTGGTATTGTCTTGCAGATCAGCAATATGTTTGCTGTTATTTTCGGGAAGTGCTTGTACAAAACAACTTGTTGACATAATCCCTGTAATAAGTGTAGCTAAAAAGGTTTTTCTCATGTTTTTACCTCATGTTGTTTACATTTTTAATCTTTCCATGTAATGGAAACAGACATTCAATGAAGAAAAAATTATCGCTAAGTGTTTTTTAAAACTTTAATAAATCCTCTATATGAGTATTTAATGTTTACTAATTTATGAATTAATAGACAGTTTTTTTAGCGCATAAGATCATTCTATTGAGTGCCTGTTATCCATAGCCAATAATAAATAACATAAAAATCAGCTAAATAGTTTTATATACTGCAATAGAGCTATAACGTTCAATGGAACGAGAATTGGCTATAAAGGTTTTTCTGGTATAAATTCGTTGTTATAAAGGATGAGTTGATTAAATGAGAGTTGAACTCCAGGAGAATGTATATTTATTCGTTGTTACTAAATTTATCACCCGGAGCATTTGTTATGGAATAATAAAAGTGTTAGTAAAATAATTGTAGTCTTGCCGGAATGAGTTTTAATTCAGTTTGCAGTGTTTTTAAATAGTCAATAGCAATAGTGGCTAAAATGGGATAAAAATCATTTTCTAGTTTGGTTGTCTGCATCAATTCCAGATAACGGTAAGCCCAAGGTAGTAAGTGCTGTTCTAACAATGTACGTGCAGCAGGTTTATGCCCTTGTTCTAAAATATAAACTAAGGCCAGCAGCATCAGACCGAATTGATCTTCGGGTTCCCGTTGTTTACTGGACATGGCGATATTCTGTTTTGTCAGAAATTCCCGGTAAGCCAGCGTGCTTTCACCTGATAACGAGTTTTCTCGGTCCAGATAAACCGATCCCCAAGGTGGGGCTGGCATAACACCTTGCCCTTCGAACAAGATGGAGTAGTCATATTGTAGAGATTCGACTGAGAAGCTAGAGAGCTTTTTCGTCAGATTTTCTATTGTGCGGTTATTTGACCAGGGAAATAATTTATCAATATCGATAAGTAAGGGAATTAGTGGACGGACTTGTTCTGATTTCGGTGAGTAATAAAAACAGGCGCCAATAATGCGAGGTACAGCAGTATCTAATAACATGGAAAGTTCTCATTATGATTGGGTTATACCGATGGTGTAAGCAGCATAAACACATCATAAGCTTATATGTTATGAATAGATAGTTGATTATGATCAACGATTAATCTGTTGTGGTGTTGCTACTATCTTTATCACCAGATTGACGGTGGATTTTGTTATAAATCGTATAAGTTTATCGCCGAAAATAATAAAATTAGCCGCTTTATTGGTATGGGAAATATATATTTAATCTGCATTTTAATTTAATGAATTTAATAAGGTTATTATGGTAAAAGTGAATATATATCATTAGTTATCTAATAATTTAATAACTTGAAAAGTAGACCACGTTAAAAATAAATAAACCCTATGGATTTCAAGATGCGTCTCGGCGGCAAGGGAGCGAATCCCCGGGAGCATAGGTAACTATGTGACTGGGGTGAGTGAGTGCAGCCAACAAAGAGGCAACTTGAAAGATGACGGGTATAAACCGCCGTTAGGTTAATACCGCACCTTAATGGTGTGGTTGGGAAGGAGGTGAAAATCCTCCGCAGCCCCCGCTGCTGTGATGCTGACAACTCCGCTGATGCCACTGGTCGGAAAGACTGGGAAGGTTGCGGGGAAGGATGACGCTAAGCCAGAAGACCGACCTGACAGGCACGAGACATTAACTCCTTCGGTGGGAAGCGAGTTGTCATCCAAGTGGTGTGCGCAGTGTTGGCACGTCTTATGGGCGCTCCTTTTCCGATCGACATATCGGGAATTTTCTATGCAATGGTCAGGTAGGAAGGCATTTGTTATCGCGGGTACGGGTAGTGGCTGTGGTAAGACTACGGTTACCCTTGGCATTTTGCGGGCATTGATGTTGAGAGGGTTGACTGTCCAGCCGTTTAAAGTGGGGCCCGATTATCTGGACAGCGGCTGGCACAGCTCTGTGTGTGGCGTAGCATCGCGTAATCTTGATGCATTTATGCTGCCAACAGCAACGCTTAATGGTCTTTATAATCAGCATATGCGTCATGCTGATGTCGCGGTCATCGAAGGTGTGATGGGGTTGTATGATGGTTATGGTACCAACCCAAACTATTGCAGTAGCGCTGCAATGGCTAAGCAGTTGGGATGTCCAGTGATTTTGTTGGTAGACGGTAAGGCTGTATCGACTTCTGTTGCCGCAACGGTTCTGGGTTTTTGTCGTTTTGATCCCTCTCTAACGATTGCGGGCGTCATTATTAACCGCGTCAATTCTGAAAATCATTTCGAACTTATTCGTCATGCGATTGAACATTATTGCGGTGTTCCTGTTCTAGGGCGTTTACCCGTGATGAAAGATGTGTCGTTACCGTCTCGTCATCTTGGCCTTATTCCTGCTCAAGAGCAGGTGGACAATGATGCTCGCTGGCAGCGGCTGGCTCAACAGGTGGAGGCGCATATCAATCTTGACCGTCTGTTGGCGCTTTGTGACTGTCCTGTTTTACCCCCAGGTGAGGCACCATCATTGCCTAATCCCGCACTGGCTGATGGCTTGACGCTAGCGTTGGCAGATGATGAGGCCTTTAATTTTTATTACCCCGATAATCTGGAGATGTTGGAACGGGTGGGGGTACGTATTCACCGTTTTAGTCCACTGCATGATCGCCGTTTACCCGATTGTCAGATGATTTATCTCGGTGGGGGCTACCCGGAAATCTATGCCGCTAAGTTGGCCGCCAATAGTGCCATGCGGGAAGCTTTACAGGATGCGCATTGTCGTCAAGTTCCCATTTATGCTGAATGCGGTGGCCTGATGTACCTTGGTAAATCGTTAATCGATGGCGAGGGGGCGAGCCACCAGATGGCCGGTATTCTGCCGGGGGAAAGCCATATGGGTACGCGGTTGATGCGCTTTGGTTACTGTCAGGCACAGGCCCGTTTTGACACTTTGCTGGCCGCAGAAGGTGAGATTTTGCGGGGCCACGAGTTTCATTATTCTGATTTTATCAGCTCAGTACCCTCAGTCTTTGACTGTACTAAATGGCGTGACGGGATGGCAATACAGCAATGGGCCGGAGGCTATCAGGTACAGCAGACACTGGCCAGTTATCTTCATATCCATTTTGCTCAGCGTCCTAGCCTGCTTGATCGCTGGTTGAGGTCTGCAAGGAGGCTGTTGTGACACTTGCTGCCTGGTTTGCTGCTTTCTTGCTCGATAGCTGGTTAGGCGATCCGCCGCATTGGCCTCATCCGGTGCGTTGGATTGGTAAGCTGATCTCTCTGGTACAGCGGGCGGTTCGGCGCTGTTGTCACAGTGAACGTGCATTGAAAGTTGGTGGAGCAGGGCTATGGATAGTGGTTGTGGGGCTGACTTGGTTGGTGAGTTGGGGGTGTCTATGGCTGATGAACCTTATTCATCCTTGGGTCGGCTGGCTGGTTGAAGTGTGGATGATTTATACCCTGTTGGCTGGCCGTTGTCTGAGTGACGCCGCGCTAGAGGTACATGAGGTATTACAACAAGGCTCATTGGATGAGAGTCGTCAGCAATTGTCACGGATTGTTGGGCGCGATACTTCCCAACTAGATGCACCGCAAATCACCCGCGCGGTGGTGGAGACGGTGGCGGAAAACAGCGTTGATGGGGTTATTGCTCCACTGTTTTTTCTAATGATTGGTGGTGCGCCGTTGGCAATGGCTTATAAAGCGGTTAACACCCTTGATTCAATGGTGGGGTACAAAACGCCGGAATACCGCGCCATTGGGTATGTTTCCGCTCGCATGGATGATCTGGCGAATTGGTTACCGGCGCGGTTGAGTTGGCTGTTATTGAGTGCTGCAGCCTGGTTCATCCGGCTTGATTTTCGTCAGGCTCTGCGTATTGGCTGGCGTGATCGTTATCAGCATAGCAGTCCTAACTGTGGCTGGCCGGAAGCGACGGTGGCGGGAGCCTTGGGTATCCGCCTTGGTGGTTCAAATTGTTATTTTGGTGAACGAATAGATAAACCTTGGATTGGTGATGAACGCCGTAAAATCGCGCTGATGGATATCCCGCGCAGTATCCATTTGATGATGATAGCTTCGCAACTGGCCTTACTGTTGTTTGCGCTGTTGCGTTTACTGTTGGTCGGAATGGCTTAGAAAAGGGCAACAATATGAACTACCTCCAGAAACCTCAGCAAATTGAACAGAATAGCTTTGCAATCATTGGCGATATTATTGCCAGTGAGCGCCCTGATTATCGTTTTGTTGATGAGATGCAAGAAGCGGTAATTAAACGGGTGATCCACACCACTGCAGATTTTGACTGGTTGGATATTTTATGGTTCTCGCCGGGTGTGCTGGCCCGCATGACAGAGGCATTGAGCCGGGGATGTACCTTGTATACCGATACTACGATGGCTCAGTCCGGTATCAACAAAGCACTGTTACATCAGATGGGGTGTGAATGCCGCTGCTATATCAGTGATCCGCGTGTAGTAGCGATGGCGAAAGCGCAGGGTATTACGCGTTCTATGGCCGCGGTAGATGTCGCATTGGCGGAAGAAGGCGACAAAATCTTCGTGTTTGGTAACGCCCCAACCGCGCTGTTCCGTTTGCTGGAAAGGCAGGCTTTGCCATTGGCGGTGGTTGGGGTGCCTGTTGGTTTTGTCGGTGCGGCGGAATCGAAAGCCGCTTTGATGCAAAGTGAACTGCCTTGTATCGCTGCCTCAGGTCGTAAAGGGGGAAGTAATATCGCGGCGGCGATTATCAATGCCATTCTGTACCGATTGCGGGAGGCACAATGAGTGACACCATGCAACTAGACAGCATCTGGCATAACGGTAAGCAGTATCGCAAAGGTTATACCACGGGTTCTTGTGCTACCGCTGCCGCCAAGGTTGCCGCATTAATGGTGCTGCGTCAGCAAGTTATTGATCATGTTTCTATTGTGACACCTTCTGGTGTGACATTACGCCTTAACGTTGAACAGCCACTGATTGAAGGCCAGCAGGCGACTGCTGCTATCCGTAAAGATGGTGGCGATGATGTAGATGCCACTCATGGCATGTTGATTTTTGCCCGCGTCACTTTATGTGATCACGGTGAGATCCATCTGCGTGGTGGGGAAGGTGTGGGTACGGTTACCCGCAAAGGTGTCGGATTAGCGGTAGGCAGCGCTGCGATTAATCGTACACCGCGTCAGACTATTGAGGCAGCGGTACGGGAGGCTATTGGTCCTTTACGGGGCGCGGAGGTGGAAATTTTCGCGCCGGAAGGTGAAGAGCGGGCAAAGAAAACTTACAACGGGCGCTTGGGGATACTTGGCGGCATTTCCATCATTGGTACCACCGGCATTGTCACGCCAATGTCGGAAGAGAGTTGGAAACGCTCACTGGCGATAGAGCTGGAAATGAAACGTTCGGCGGGTGCTGAAAAGGTCATTCTGGTGCCCGGCAATCATGGTGAACGTTTTGTACGTGAACAATTGGGGCTTGATGGTCAGTTAGTGGTAACCATGAGTAACTTCGTGGGCTACATGTTGCAGGAAGCGGTACGGCTTGGGTTCCGCCATATCATGTTGGTGGGACACCCCGGCAAGTTGGTGAAAGTGGCCGCAGGAATTTTCCATACCCACAGTCATATTGCTGATGGCCGCATGGAAACGTTGATTGCTTATCTGGCACTGATGGGGGCGTCGCAGGAACTGCTGTTAGAGGTGAGTCGTTGCGATACCACGGAAGCGGCAATGGAACTGATCACAGAACACGGCTTGCAAGAGGTTTATGACCGTATTGCCGAACGCATTTGTGAACGAATGAGTGAAATGTTGCGTTTTGCGGTTAACCCACCGCGCTGTGATGCCATCATGTTCTCCTTTGATAATCAAATACTTGGCACCAGTCGCCCATTAAATGACATTTTGGAGGCAATGCGATGATCACCGTAGTGGGAATTGGTCCCGGCGATACTGCGTATCTGATACCGCAGGCACAGCACTATATCACTGAGGCGGAGGTATTGGTTGGTGGTAGACGTCACCTGGAGATATTTAGCGGTGTCACCCACGAAACCCGCGTACTGGACGCTGATCTTGCCAGTTTGCTTGCTTGGCTACAGAGCAACAGTACACGCCGGATTGTGGTATTAGCGTCTGGTGACCCGTTGTTATATGGCATTGGCAAATTATTGTCTGAATATTTTACCGCAGATGATCTGCGCATCATTCCGGGTATCAGTTCAATTCAGTATTTGTGTGCCAAAGCTGCACTGGATATGAACGATATCTATCTGACCAGCAGTCACGGGCGTACCCCGGATTTTAGCTGGCTTCTGCAACACGACAAAGTAGGCATGGTAACTGATGGGCGCGTCGGCCCGCGGGCAATTGCGGAGGCCATTATTGAGCGTGGCCTGAGCCGTACATTGATTATTGGTGAAAACCTCTCTTTGCCTAATGAGCGTATTCACCGTCTGCGGCCGGAAGCGGTGGCGACTGACTATGACATGAATGTGGTGGTGATCCTAAATGAGAGATGATGAATTTTTACGCGGACAGAAAGTGCCGATGACCAAAGAACCCGTACGTGCATTGGCGCTGGAGAGGCTGGAACTGAATGATGCTAGCCAATTGATTGATGTGGGGGCGGGTACGGGCAGTGTGGCATTGGAGGCGGCGTTACGCTTCCCGGCGTTAACCGTTACTGCCATTGAACGTAACCCGGCGGCACTGGCCTTGATTGAGGAGAATCGTCAACGACTAGGTTGTCATAATGTGGAGATTATTGCAGGAGAAGCTCCGTTAGCATTGGATGTGATGGCAAATGCCGTATTTATTGGTGGCAGTGGCGGGCAATTGACCGCTTTGATCGATTGGGCACTGGATCACATGTACACCGGTGGCCGCTTGGTACTGACTTTCATTTTGTTGAATAACCTAAATGATGCACTGGAACATTTGCGGACCTGTCAGATCAGTAATTTGGAGTGTATACAGCTACAAGCATCTACTCTGGCGTCCCTTGGTAATGGTCACTATTTCAAACCGAATAATCCGACTTATCTAATTTCCTGTTACAAGGAGAAGATCGATGTCTGAATATTTTGATCCTCGAAAAGTGTGGTTTGTCGGGGCCGGACCGGGTGATAAGGAGTTGATCACCTTAAAAGGTTACCGTTTGCTGCAACAGGCACAGGTGGTGATTTATGCCGGTTCGCTGATTAATACCGAACTGTTGGATTATTGCCCGCCAGAGGCTGAGTGTCATGACAGCGCCGGCCTGACGTTGGAACAGATTGTTGCACTGATGGTCGATGGTGTACGTGCGGGTAAACTGGTAGTGCGACTGCAAACCGGCGATCTCTCGTTGTACGGTTCCATACGCGAACAAGGGGAAGCTTTGACCGATGCGGGCATTAGTTTTGTCTCAATACCGGGCGTCAGTGCTTTTCTTGGGGCAGCAGCGCAATTAGGGGTGGAGTACACCGTACCGGAAGTGGCGCAAAGCTTGATTATTACTCGGATTGAAGGGCGCACACCGGTGCCGCCGCTCGAACAGTTAGAATCCTTCGCTGCTCATCAAACGTCAATGGCGATTTATCTTTCTGTACAGAAGATGAGGCATGTGGCCGCGCGTCTTCAAGCCGGCGGCTATCCGGCAACGACGCCGGTCGCGGTGGTATACAAAGCGACCTGGGATGAAAGCCTAACTGTGCGCGGGACGTTGGCGGATATCGCTGAAAAAGTACAGGCTGCGGGTATTCGTAAAACCGCTTTGATTTTGGTCGGTGCTTTTTTGGGAGAGGAGTACCACTATTCCAAGCTTTATGATGCGGGGTTTAGCCATGAATATCGCCGGGCATGAGTCGATTGCGGTGTTCTGTCTGACTCCGGGAGGGGTCAGACTGGTACGTCGGTTGAAAACTCATCTTCCTCTGACCTGTTTTACCAGCGAAAAGTTGTTGGAGCCGGGGTTTACGCCTTTTAATGGCAGCTTTGGCGACACGTTGCGCGAGGCATTTAAACACTATTCAGCGTTGGTAGTAGTAGCGGCGCTTGGCATCACGGTGCGCATGCTTGCGCCACTGATAAACGACAAAATGCATGATCCCGCCGTAGTGGTGATTGATGAAGGTGGTCAGCATGTTATCAGCTTGTTATCCGGTCATGTGGGTGGCGCTAATGCATTGACTCACCATTTGGCGGAGTTATTAGGCGCTGATCCGGTGATTACAACCGCCACGGATGTTAACGGGATGGCGGCGCTGGACACCCTTGCCACTCAATTAGATGCCGATATGCAGGATTTTCGCCACGTGGTGAAGGTGATAAATCAAATGCTGGTCAGTGGTCAGAAAGTAGGGCTGTGGTGGGATGAGCGACTACTTAGTGAACGCGAGCGGTGTGATACCCGGGGTTTTGTCCCGGTAGCGTGTTTGGATACATTACCAGCGCTGGATGCGCTGGTGTGTATCACATTGCGAGATTCATTGCCGGAATTGTCTCTACCGGTTTACAAACTGGTGCCGAAGCGTGTTGTGGCCGGGATCGGTTGTCGCCGGGATACGCCATTGCAAACAGTGATTGAGCTATTGCAGCAGCAGATGGCGGAAAACCATTTCGATCTGATGGCGTTACGCGCCATCGGCAGTGTTGTGATTAAAAAGGATGAACCGGCGCTAAATCAGCTTGCACAGCGTTGGCGTGTACCGTTTGAGTTGTTCAGTGTTAATGAGTTAAGTCTTCATGAGCAACGTTTTCCTGCTTCCGATTTTGTCCGCCAGACGGTAGGGGTTGGCAGTGTTTCACAACCTGTCGCCTGGTTGATGAGCGAAGGAAAATTGGTTGGTCGGACCTTGCGTCAGCAGGGCGTCACTATCACTTTGGGGGTATCACAATCATGTTAACAGTAATCGGTATTGGGCCAGGCAATGAATCCATGATGACACAGGAGGCCATTGAGGCGATCCGCGAAGCTGAAATTATTGTCGGCTATAAAACCTACACCCATTTAGTTAAGTATCTGACGATGGATAAAGAAGTGATTAAGACCGGTATGTGCAAGGAGATTGAACGCTGCCAGAAGGCGATCGATTTGGCACTGTCCGGCCGTAAAGTCGCTTTGATCAGCAGCGGTGATGCGGGAATCTATGGCATGGCGGGTTTAGTGCTGGAATTGGTTTGCCAGCAACAGTGTGATCTTGAAGTTAAGTTGGTCGCCGGGATCACCGCCAGTATTGCTGCTGCGTCGTTGTTGGGCGCACCGTTGATGCACGATTTTTGTCATATCAGTTTAAGTGATCTGTTAACGCCGTGGCCGATGATTGAAAAACGTATTATTGCCGCCGCACAAGCCGATTTTGTTATTTGTTTTTATAACCCACGTAGTCGTGGCCGGGAAGGGCATCTTGCCAAAGCGTTTGAACTTATGCGGCCGTGGAAAGCGGCGCAAACACCGGTTGGCGTAGTAAAAGCGGCGGGACGTAAAAAACAGGATAAATGGATTACCACGTTTGGCGAAATGGATTTCTCCCCGGTGGATATGACCAGTCTGGTAATCGTTGGCAATCAAACGACCTATTGCCGTGATGGATTGATGATCACGCCACGGGGGTATGAATTATGAGCCATCCGGCTATCCATGTTTTTGGCGGTACCAGCGATGCCCGGTTGCTCTGTCAGGCACTAGACGCAGCAGGAGCACGTTATCGTCTCTCTGTTGCTACTGATGCAGGGAAACAACTGGCGGGTGATATTCAGGGAGAGGTAGTGGTGGGGCGAATGGATGCCGAGGCGATGGTGGATTACTTTGATCAGCATAAGGTACGTTGGGTGATTGATGCTTCTCATCCTTATGCAGATGCACTAAGCCAAAATGTGCTCACAGCTTGTCGTCGTTTATCACTGCGGCTTACTCGTTATCAGCGTCCCAGTGAGATTGACTTACTGAGCCATCCATTGTTGCACAAAGTAAATAGTATCGAGGCGGCTTGCGACGTTGCCCGGACACTAGGGCAACGGATCTTGCTCACCACCGGCAGTAAGCAATTGGAGCTGTATCAGCGTTTACTACCGGGAAAAACGTTGTTGGTGCGGGTATTGCCGACCGCCGAGGTATTGATTCAGTGTGAAGCGTTAGGATTGGGGGTCGATCATATTATCGCGTTGCGTGGGCCATTTACGGCTGAATTCAATCATGCAGTGTATGAATTTTGTCACCCTGATGTGGTGATCACAAAAGAGTCTGGGGCCGAGGGGGGATATCAACAGAAAGTGGCTCCCTGTCTGGCACTCAATATTCCCTGTATTGTGGTGTGCCGTCCTACACAGACTTTACAGGGAGATGACGGAGAGCAGATTAGTTCGCTGGATGAGTTTGTCCAACACCTCGCCAATTGGCAGGAATAATGAGGGCAATAAAATGAAAAAAGCATTATTAATCATCAGCTTTGGTACCAGCTATCATCAAACCCGACAAAAGAATATTGATGTCTGTGAACAACAACTGGCAGCAGCTTACCGTGATCGCGATCTATATCGTGCATTCACCTCAGAGATGATCATCCGTAAATTAAAAAAACGTGATGGTTTACAGGTAGATAACCCACGTCAGGCGTTGGAGCGTTTGGTCAATGAGGGGTATCAGGATGTGGCTATTCAATCCCTCCATGTCATCAACGGTGATGAATATGAAAAGATTGTCAGTGAAGTGCGTACCTTTAGTGATCATTTCCAACGATTAGTAGTAGGCACACCGCTGCTTAACAGTTTTGCCGATTATCAACAACTGCTTATTGCCCTGAAAAGTCAGATGCCGCTATTAGCCGAGGATGAGCGGGTGGTGTTTATGGGACATGGTGCAACCCATCATGCCTTTTCTGCTTACGCGTGTCTTGATCACCTGATGAATTCACATAATTTCCCGGCGTTGGTTGGCGCGGTGGAGAGCTACCCGGAAATCGATAATATCATTATCCGCTTGCGGCGACAGGCGGTGCGTAAAGTACATTTGATGCCATTAATGATGGTGGCTGGCGATCATGCGATTAACGATATGGCATCGGATGAGCCGGATTCGTGGCGTTCTCAATTAGAAGCGGTTGGGATCAAAACGCAATCTTGGTTACAGGGATTAGGTGAAAATCCATTAATTCGCCAGATGTTCGTTCAACACTTGACAGACGCATTACAGGCAGATCAGCGGGAGGTGGTGTGATGAATGGAAAACTTTATGCTATAGGTGTTGGTCCGGGAGCGAGTGACTTGGTGACCGTGCGTGCAGCGCGAATACTCGCTGGCCTTGATGTGCTTTATGCCCCTGCCGGGCGTAAAGGAGGAGATAGCTTGGCGCTCTCCATTGTGCGTGAGTACCTGCTACCCCACACGGAAATTCGCACCTGCCATTTTCCGATGAACAGTAATGGCGAAGAGAAACAGGCGGTATGGGATGAAGTCGCGCAACAGTTGCAAGATGAAGTAGCACAAGGGCAGCAAGTGGGTTTTATCACGTTGGGTGATGCCATGCTGTTTAGTACGTGGGTCTTTTTGCTGGCGCGAATTGGTCAGCAAGAGTGGTTGGAAATTGTCCCGGGTATCACCTCTTTTGCCGCGATTGCCGCACGTACCGTATTACCACTGGCGATGGAACAGCAATCAATGGCGATAATGTCTTGCACTGCGCCGGAAGCTGAGCTGGAACAGGCGCTGCAAACGCATGATTGCGTGGTGCTAATGAAAGTTTATAACCGTTTTGCCACCGTGAGTACATTGTTGGCGCGCCTGAATTTATTTGAACATGCCCTATTAATGGCGGATGCTACATTGCCAAGTGAACAGTGCTGGCGCCGTTTGGATCAGGTGGACGTCGATCAGAAATTACCTTATTTTTCCACCATTTTGGTGAATAAACAGTGGCATACTGAGAAATAAGTGCTTGAAAGGTAGCTAAAGCTGCATGGCGAATGGAATCGCGGTTGTAAAAACTGAGGAGCAGCTTTTTGCTCTGCTACACCAATATAAAGGAGATAGCATGATGGGCTTGTCTTTAATGTTGCAGGGTACAGCATCCGATGTTGGGAAAAGTGTACTGGTTGCAGGATTGTGCCGTATCTTTGTTCAGGATGGTTATCGCTGTGCGCCGTTTAAATCACAGAATATGGCGTTGAATTCTGGTATCACTAGTAACGGTGAAGAGATGGGCAGGGCGCAGATTTTTCAGGCAGAGGCGGCGGGTATCGAGCCTGATGTGCGGATGAACCCGGTATTGCTTAAACCCACCAGTGAGCGTAAGGCGCAAGTTGTGTTGATGGGAAAAGTAGCCTGTAGCATGAATGCGGTGGAATATCACCAATACAAGCCCAGTTTACAGCAGCAAATTTGTGAGGTTTTTCACAGTCTGGCGAGTGAATATGACGTCATTGTGCTGGAAGGGGCTGGCAGTCCGGCGGAGATTAACCTGCGAGATCGAGATATTGTTAACATGGGAATGGCGGAGATGGTGGATGCCCCTGTGTTGTTGGTCGCGGATATCGATCGCGGCGGCGTATTTGCGGCCATCTATGGCACATTGGCACTGTTGCGCCCGGAGGAGAAAGCGCGGGTAAAAGGGGTGATCATCAATAAATTCCGAGGTGATGTCAGCCTGCTCCAGCCGGGTATTGAACAGATTGAAGCTTTAACTGGCGTGCCTGTATTGGGTGTCATGCCTTGGTTGAATATTGATCTGGAAGATGAAGACGGCGTAGCGCTACAAACGGGCAAATATGATGGCGCAACAGAAAAAGCGCTGGATATTGCGGTGATTCGTTTGCCTCATATTGCTAATTTTACTGACTTTAACGCGCTGGTGGTGCAACCGGATGTTCGCTTGCGTTATGTGACTCAACCATCCGCGTTGCAGCCGTCGGATCTGATTATCTTGCCCGGTAGCAAAAACACATTGGGAGATTTGCAATGGCTGAGACAGAACGGGTTAGCGGATGCCTTGTTGACGGCACATCAGGCTGGTGTTCCTGTTATCGGTATCTGCGGTGGTTATCAAATGCTGGGGAAACGGATCATTGATGGGGTGGAATCGGGCATTGAACAGATGGATGGCCTTGGACTGCTGGATATGGAAACCCGCTTTGCCGATGAAAAAGTGACAACCAGAGTAAATGGTAAGTGCTTGTCGGCATTGCCGGGCCTGCTATCAGACTGCATTGAGCAGCCTATTCGGGGTTATGAAATTCATATGGGCAATTCGTTATTAGGGGCGGATGCAATACCGTTTGCCTGTATTACTGAGTGTAACGGCCGGTTGGGTAGCTGGTGCGATGGTGCGATTAATCGAGAGGGTAGCGTGATGGGCAGTTATATTCATGGCTTATTTGATAGCGCTAATTTTACCCGCGCTCTACTTAATGCTCTGCGTCAGCGCAAAGGATTGGCGGCTTATCAAGGGGAAACACTGGATTATACCCACTACAAACAGACGCAGTTTGACCTGCTGGCGAAAGCCATGCGTGAACATCTGGATATAGAACGGATTTATCAGTGCATGAAAACCCATCGACAAGGTTCGGCTCCGTGATCTTAATCACTGGGGGGGCTAGAAGTGGTAAAAGTGCGCTGGCAGAGAGGCTGGTGGCACAAGCGAGTGAACAGGTATTGTATATTGCGACTGCTGTAGTGACAGACAGTGAAATGGCTGAACGTATACAACTGCACCGCGAAAATCGGCCGGCTCATTGGCGTACATGGGAAGGCTATCGCGATCTCGGTGCAGTTATCACGACGCAAACCCGGCCGGGAGAAGCGGTTATCTTGGAATGTATCACCACCTTAATTACCAACCTATTATTTGAGCAAGCTGGAGAGACGCCACCTGAACACATGGACTTTGCTGTATTGGAGGTGGGAATTCAGCAGCAAATTAGCGATCTGTTAGCGGCTTGTACTTGCATGACTTCCCCGATATATCTGGTCACTAACGAATTAGGCATGGGCATTGTGCCGGAGAACCGTCTGGCCCGCCATTTCCGCGATATTGCCGGAAGGGTTAACCAGCGGCTGGCGGCGGCTGCCAGTGAAGTATTTTTGATGGTATCGGGAATTGAGGTAAAAATTAAATGAATCTGCGCTTGTTTCTTGCCACCTTACAATTTATGACTCGCATCCCGGTACCATCGCGCTGGACACGGGGATTAGAAATCGATCAGTACGTGCGTGGCATAGCGAGTTTCCCATTGGTTGGATTGATTGTCGGTATGCTTTCGGCGGTGGTTTTTACCTTGCTGGCGCCTTGGTGTGGCGCGCCCTTGGCGGCGCTGGGTTACGTATTAGCGCTGGCGCTATTAACCGGGGCTCTTCATCTTGATGGTTTAGCGGATACCTGTGATGGCGTGTTTTCTGCCCGTAAGCGGGAAAGAATGTTAGAGATTATGCGTGATAGCCGTTTGGGAACAAATGGTGGGTTGGCATTGATCTTGCTTATTTTGGCGAAAGTGCTGGTGGTAAGCGAATTATCTTTGCGTGGTGCTCCTATGTTAATGGCTTTGACTGCCGCATCTATTGCGGGTAGGAGTGCGATTATCTTGTTAATGTACCGCCAGCGTTGTGCTCGTGAAGGAATTGGGTTGGGGAATCTCTATATCGGTCGGGTTAATGGTTATCAGACACTGTTGACATTGTTAGGTGGGGCAATGTTGATTGCTCTACTGATGCGCTGGTTTGGTGTGTTGGCATTGGCGATTACGTTGTTGGTTATCGGGTTGCTGGCGGTGTATCTGCATCGACGATTAGGCGGTCAGACCGGTGATACCCTTGGAGCGTCAGTGGAAGTTGGGGAGTTGGTGTTTTTACTGGCGTTACTGTGAGTAACTTCCTAACAGAATGTCCAACTCCCTATTCTTACGCCAATCATTAGCTGGCTGAGAGAATAACAGTAATAGGTGCGTAATGCTTACGGGCGGAAATCTGGCGACTTTCCCAGCGATCATGAGCTGCTTGGAGGTTAATCCAAAAATCCTCGTCCGTTTCAAATAAACCGGCTAATTGTGTGGCCTCTTCGACGGACAGGCGCCGGGAATTATTCACAATCTGACCGATAACTTTACGAGAAACACCCATCGCATTCGCCAACTGCTGTTGAGTTATTTTCAAGGGTTTCAAAAACTCTTCAGTCAACATCTCGCCTACAGTAGTAGGTTCTGCTGTTCTGGTATCCATAAAGTTTCCTGTGAAATCCAAGAGGAATAATAAAACCGTATTTACTTCACGTTTTCTGCCTTTCTTCTTTTTTGTCAGTATCAATCTTTGCTCATTGGCTTGTTGTTGGAGGTTCTGACCGTTTGATCTGTAACCTCCGCATATGCTGAAAGCGTTAGCTTTGAGTGGTATGGCAGGCAGAAAACAACAAGGCAATCGGGCATTTTTATAACAATAGGTTTAGGTCTTTTAGCTGGCATAGTTTATTCTTCCCAAGTCCTTATCCGAATTTCGTCGTACTTTAAGGTCTCCAGGTGGAGGCTTCAACATGAGGATGATCTCCTATGGGAGTCTTGTCAAACAGTTATGCGGAAAAACTTAAACTCATTAGAAAAGCAGAGGGGCTAACGCAAGTCGCATTTGCAAAAGAATTAGGATTGGGTTTGCGTACTGTAAAAAATTATGAAACGGGGCATAAAGATATACATACGTTGGGGGTGTGGTGGGTTCCCCTTTGTTTATAAGTTAAGAAACTCATTAAACGAAAACATTTATGATAGTGATTAAATGAAAGACAAAAACAAACTTATTAAGAAGTTGGAAACAATAAATGCTGATACTTTCTTCAAGTTCTTGGACGCGAAGAAAGTAACTCGAATATGCCCGATGTGCCACAGTGTTGGTGAGCAAGTTATTGCTGAGACAAGCAAAGCTGTGGTTGCTGACTTGCTTCATGGGCAATCGGTTAGCAAAACATTTGTTACTTTTTTCAGACACGCACCAGAACAACCTACCGACAGTGATGCTAATTATTATTATAAACTCAGTTGTGATAATTGTGGCTATATTACCACTCATGAGGTCAGATCTGTGCTTCATTGGTTGAGTCAGCAAGAGAAAGGATCACATGATGAGTAATATATCTTATATGAATAGTACTAAACGTAAAGGGGGTGATGATATGGATACTACCCGTAATGATGGCGGTGATGGTGGCAGTTTAGAGCCAAGAGTGGCGCGTCTTGAATCAGATGTCATGCAAATAAAGATAGAGTTAACCAAGCTAACAACTCGATCTGAAGAGTTTGCGACAAAAGGCGATCTACATAAAGAAATCAGTGCACAGACGAAGTGGTTAGCTGCAACCATAATTGGTACCGCTGGGTTGGCATTAGCTGTGGCTCGTTATTTGTTTGGGTGAAATTTTTGGTAGGTATTTTGTGAGTGTATCCAAACTGGGTAGTGGGCAGTACCTTGCTGATGTTCGCCCGCAAGGGCAAGCATATTCGTAAGCGCTTCGGCACAAAGTCCGAAGTGCAACATATGAACGTTGGGTAATCGCTACCCAAAACGGTATTAAATCAATGATTCCCAATCTAGCAAAAAGGCTGGCGGGACATGTACTACGATACACATTCGCAAGTCATTTTATGATGAATGGGGGTAACATGCTAAAAAACGAGTCTGAATCTACGTGTTTCTGAATTAACCGCTCTTAAACACATCTGAGGTTGAGTAACGACGATGCGACTATTTTTGGTTCGGCACGGTCAAACAGAAGCGAATCTGAGCGGTGTTTTCTGTGGTATGACGGATGTGGAGTTGACTGAAACGGGAATCAATCAGGCTCGGCAAGTTGCTCACTATCTATCGGCAGTGACATTTTCACAAGCGATAAGCAGCACGTTACGGCGGGCGCGCCATACTGCGGAGATTATTCTGGCCGATCATTCGCTATCAGCTAGCATTGATGCTCAACTCAATGAGATGCATTTCGGCGCATGGGAAATGCGCCATCACCGTGATTTACAACATGAAGACGCTCAAGCTTGGGCTGCCTGGTTAGCAGATTGGCAACAGGCATCCCCGACCGGGGGTGAAACTTTTCCGACATTTGCGGCCCGGATAGAACATGTGGTTCAGCAACTGCTGATACAAGAAAGTCAGGATAATCTGTTATTAGTCGCGCATCAGGGGGTATTGGGCTTGTTACTGGCGCGTCTGCTAGCTATGCCGCCTGCGGCTATGTGGCATTTTCATTTTGAACAGGGAGCATACAGTGTCGTGGAAATCCAACATGGATTTACGACATTGCGCACATTTAATAGCCGGACTGACTGGCTGCCTGAGATACGGAAATAACACCATGCAAACATTGTCATCGATCATCAATACTATTGTGCCATTGGATAACGTTGCGATGGCGCGTACTGCTACCCGATTGGATGGGCTGGTTAAACCGACAGGTAGTTTCGGACGTCTGGAACATCTGGCGATTCAGCTTGCCGGAATGTGGGGACTATCGGGCCATCATATTGATCGTAAACAGATTATTGTGATGGTTGCTGATCATGGGGTTTATGACGAAGGCGTGACCATATCGCCTAAGTCAGCGACGGCTATTCATGCGCAGAATATGATGAAAGGGTGCACCGGTGTTTGCGTGCTGGCGGCAAATACGGGTGCTGATGTGAAAGTTGTGGACGTAGGCATTGATAGTGATCCGTTGCCGGGATTAGTGAACATGAAGATGGGGCGTGGCAGTGGCAACATTGCTCAAGGGCCGGCGATGAGCCGTCAGCAAGCAGAAGATCTATTGCTGGCAAGCGCACACCTGACGCTGGAACAGGCTGCAAATGGCGTGAAACTGTTTGGTGTGGGCGAATTGGGCATGGCGAATACCACACCGGCGGCTGCTGTGATCTGCGTCCTTACGGACAACCATCCACAACAGATCGTAGGCATTGGAGCTAACTTCCCCAGAGAACGCCTGCATCACAAAGTGGCGGTTGTGCAACAAGCGATTGAAATCAATCGACCTGATGCCAGAGATAGCATTGATGTATTGGCGAAAGTCGGTGGTTATGATTTGGTGGGGATGACGGGAGTCATGTTAGGTGCGGCCTCTGCCGGGCTGCCGGTGATTCTGGATGGATTCCCTTCTTACGCGGCGGCGTTGGCTGCTTGTCGAATTGCACCTGATGTACGTCATTATCTAATCCCTTCGCACTTATCGGCAGAGAAAGGCTCCATTATTGCGTTGCAGCATTTGCAATTGGAACCTTATTTACATTTGGACATGCGTTTGGGGGAAGGCAGCGGTGCTGCGTTGGCTATGCATCTGGTGGATGCGGCTTGTGCTATGTATAACAATATGGGGCTACTTGCTGAAAGTAATATTGTGTTACCGTTTTAATTGTCAGGACAATTTAATAACCAGCATTAATAAGAAAATAAAAGAGTTTGTTGCTGGCAGGTTTGAAATGCTGTCAATTCCACTGTTTCATTGAATGATGACTTATATACGATGAATTCGTATATCGTATTCCTTTTACTTCACTGATAAATTTCAGTGTTTAACTGTTCATGGAAAATGTTAAGTTAAATTTCACAAGTAAAATCACTTGTTATATATGCCGCCAAATAACAGTAATAATAAGGAAGAGATAAAATGTCATCAAAACTTATATATATAAATCCTAATCAATCCTTTGAGATTTTTAAGCATGGAAATATAATATTTCCCAATCACTACCCTGAAGCAATTATAAAAAACAACAGCTCGGCACCTATTAGGGCGATAAATTACTGGGCTCCTCCAATTGGAGATTATAATCAATATGGCTATATTGATGTCTACCCCGGTGAGACGAAAACATTTCTCGCACCTGTTAACGCTGTTTATTTCTATAAAATTATAGTCACCAATCTCAGCACTATTTACAACGCAGAAATTGAAGTTACATCGCAGTTTTGGAATTGGTAATTGAACTTTTATGGTCATATTTTAAGAATTTAATTATCTAGCAAACCGATAAGGAGGCAGGTTTTAACCTGCCATCCTTTATTTTAGTTGATACTAAATTTCACTCTTTTGGGTTTGGCTATTCTATTAAGCAATAATTTTAAGCGTTTCTGGTAAATATATCTCGTAATATTTAATTGTTAATGGTTTTCGTTATACTTAGTCGTTTTGGGTTTCAAGGTTGATTTAAGTGGAATATTTATAGCAATTAAATTCTATTTCTAACATCAAAGGATTAATGAAACTTTTCTTGTCATGAGGTTTATCACACTCTTTGGAAATGAAACCAACACCTATATTACATTTCTTATCAATATACTATATATTCATAATATTCATATTTTTGAATGTTAACTAATTGATGATTTTTTATGGCAAATATAATCTATTTGGAAATTAAGGGTGATATACCCTATGGATTTCAAGATGCATCGCGACGGCAAGGGAGTGAATCCCCGGGAGCATAGATAACTATGTGACTGGGGTGAGCGAGTGCCGCCAACAAAGAGGCAACTTGAAAGATGACGGATATAAACAAGGTTTGATATCACAAGGATGTTCAACGGTTGATTCTATTGGTAACACATGTCAGCTTGGTCATGAAGACCATATATTTGTTTATGAATTGACTTCCAATATAACCAGAGGTCAACATGTTAACCATCAACCGGTTGAGATAAGAAAGCCAATAGATAAGTCTTCTCCTCTTTTGGGATTAGCCATAACCAATAAAGAATCGCTGCAATGTATTTTTTATTTTTACAGAACATCAACTAAAGGTGGTTTAGAACTCTATTATAAGATAAAACTCACCGGCGCATATATATGTGGATTGAATGGCTTTTATCCAAATTCATCTACACATAATGAATGCCAGCCACAGGAAAGTTTATCTTTGATGTATAAATCAATAACGTGGGAACATGTGATGTCTGGCACCAGTGCATATAGCATATGGGAAGACAACGTTTATTGAGGTTTTTATGAAAGGGATATCTCATCTTTCTTACGATTTAAATAATTACGCTTCGTCATTGAAGCGTAAAGCACACTTGGCTGCCAGCTTTTTTATAGAAGATAGCCAGTTGAGAATGTCATATTTAAAAGAAATTGATGACTTTGTTAATATAAAAACACGTGAGTTCAAAAATACCTTTGATGTAAGTGAAAAAAAGAGATTGGTTTATGAAGTAAAAGATGAATATGAAATAACGGAAAAAGAATATCAGGCTTTAAGGCGTAAGGATTATACCAAATATATTGTAACCGATATATTTGAAGATCACGGTGTGGTTAAATACGCAAAAATAGGCGGTGGGGTTGTTGCTGGTATTGTTCAGTCAGCTGCTGGTATTGCAATTTTTAATTCAAGTAAATTGCTAAAATCTAAAAAGGTTAAGTCTATGGGGGTTGTTTTGTTGGCACATGGGATTCATAATGCTTATGAATCTATTACTCCGATTCTTTATGAGAATCAAGATATAGGCATATCTCTCATGCTTTAGGTTATGGTGATGATGTAGCTGATGTTGCTTATAGTTCGGTTGATTTAGTGGCAAGTTTATATGGAACGTATGGAATGCTCAAGCTTAAACCGGGAACGGGGAAATTGTTCAGATATATTAATTCGGATTTTACTAGAAAATGGCGGTTAACACCAAATCCTATTTTAACCATTCAAATATCTGGTAGTATATATAAAGTCAAACTTTTAGTAGAGGACATATATAAGCTTTATGATGATTGAAATCTGTTTTTTATTTTAAAACGAATATAGAGTGTTGTTAACTTTAATCCTGTGATAGGATTACAGCTAACGGAAAGGCTATAATAGATTGAGAATGAGGTAAAAAAGAGTAAGTAAATAAATGACATTAATGAAATACTATATTCCTTTTCACTGAAAAGCATACCTGATATTATAAATAAACAAACTGAAGTTAAAAGTATTAATGGTGTGGCGACTTCTTCAGCTATAAATAACAGATAATGACAAAAACAATCTGTTTTGCTTTGGTATTTATGATAAATATCAGGATCATCTTTGTGTAGAATAATAAAGCTTCTCTTTATCTTAAGTAATTCTTTTAAGGTGAATCCGCTATTTAATATTAATTTTCTCAAATCGGTTAGGTTCATTTATTTAGGCTCAATTTTATTTGGTTTTATAATTGGTTATTTTTATCAATGTTTTATTGATGAATTTAAGAGTTGGGCTTGTTTTTATTTTAAAACGAATATAGAAAATTAACAATTTTGAACCTGTGATTAAATTACAGCTAACTGAGAGGCTGTAATAAATAAAAGCAGAAATGGCAAAAAATAAATAAATAGATGACATTAATGGAATTCCATATGCCATATCACTGAAAAACATAACTGATATTATAAATAAACAAACTGAAGTAGAAAATGTTAATGGTAAAGAGACTTCATCAGCTATAAATAACAGATAATGACAAAAACAATCTGTTCTGCTTTGGTATTTATGATAAATACCAGGGGCATCTTTGTGTAGAATAATAAAGCTTCTCTTTATCTTAAGCAATTCTTTTAAGGTGAATCCACTATTTAATATTAATTTTCTTAAGTCAATTAAATCCATTTTTTTAAACTCGTTTTTTAATTATATAAATTTTTTACCGTAACATGCTTATTTCTTATAGCTGTTTGAGTTGTTCTTTTATTTTGAGGCGAATATAGAAAATGACTAATTTTACACATGTGCAAAAATTATAACGATAGCGGTGATAAAAAGATTTATAGCATATGCATATAATGGTTGAAATGATATAAAGAATCGATACTAATGATAAATAGGATACTGTATTTTCGTTGTGAAGGAAAATTTCCATTATTATGATGCCTATATACATGAGAGAAAAAAATAACACTGGATCGCCGGCATCTTCAGCAAGCACTATTATGACATTATAAATATTATCGCTTTTTGTATAATACTTTATTACATATCTTCTTTCGTCATCGTCAAGATTTTTAAAAGTCCTTTGCAACATAAGAAGCTCTTTAAATGTGAATCCACTACTGAGGGTTAATTTTCTTAATTTTTCCAAATCCATCTATTCAATCTCATAATATTTTGTTGATATAATGACTTATCATAACATAATTATGATTTTATTATACCTAATAAATGCTGATTTTAACCCTGTATTTTGCGGATTAGTTGGATTTCTGTATTAACACTTTTGTGAAAAATATTGGTTATAATATAAAAGTGAATAAGTTTTTAATAAAAACACGTAAAATATTGTATTTTTTATGGATTAAAGATTTTTATTTTATTACTTGCTATACATTAAATTGTATAAAATTATTTACAGGAATAATATTTCTAATATTACTTAATGATTATTCTATTATATTTTTTTGATTTTTTTAACTTTAGCATGGTTGGAAAGTTATTTAAGTGGTGGTTAAATTATTCGATATTTCCTATAAATTTAATTCTTGTTTTACTGATTAATAATGTTTTTTTTACTAAATTATCTGGTAATAATGAAACTAAGATTACATTTTCTATTTTACAGTGAACTTATGAATGCCGTTTATATTGCTATTACTGAATGGATTTTGAGTAAATATAATTGGTAGAATAAGCAAGATTTCCGAGGCGCCAAATCTGATGCCTCTGTAAATTATACCAATCGTATCTGTAATTTTTTACCAACTTTAATCAGTCGAGCACTAGTTGATTTACCCGGCAATCATATAAAGCCGCTAATTTTTCAATCGTTGCTTTGCGTGGGCGATCTGATTTCTCAAACTGAGAAACAGCAGCTTGTTTTATACCCAGTTTTTCCGCTACCTCAGCTTGTGATAGTCCACGATAAATGCGCCAAGCGGCTTGTAGTGAAACTTCATCGTCTACCATGATAGAAACGACTTCATGAGGAATAGTTTCATCGTCATTTGGCCCCGCTGTATAGGGAATAATTTGATAATCTTTATCATGATCCGCATCCGCGGCTGCCAACAGTCTTTCGTACTCGTCCATTGGCAAAATAACGGCTTGTTTTTTGCCATGTTCGTCTGTAATAAATTGAATACTAGCCATATTCTTTTGCTCCGTATATTTACGTAGTCACGTAGCCCTTAGGGGTAAATGGTTAGATGGAAAAACTCACCTACTTGTTAATAGGTTTTTGTCTGGCGTCGCCTAATTTCCTGAATTTCTAGGATTTTAGGTTCTCCATCCAGTAATTCAAACAAAACCCGATAATCGCCAACTCTGAGTCTATATACCCGTTATCTTTCAAGTTGCCTCTTTGTTGGCGGCACTCACTCACCCCGGTCACATAGTTACCTATGCTCCCGGGGATTCGCTCCCTTGCCGTCGCGATGCATCTTGAAATCCATAGGGTATATAGCATATTCATATTATTGTTGAAATGATATAGAAGAACGATACTAATGATAGAAAGGATTGCAAAATCCATTTATTTAATCTCATAATGTTTTCGTTGATATAATGACTTAGTGTAACATAACTATTTTTTTATTATACCTAATAAATGTATTCTTTAGATCTGTTTTTCAAAAGTTTGTTGTACTTAGTAATATGGTGATGTCCTTGTAAGAGAAATTAGAGGATAAAGTGTTATCAGAATAGATAACGTGGAAAAAATATCTTATTTCAGTTGTTACGTATTACACGGTTGAATGACAAATTATATACAATGAATTCGTTGACTGTATTTTTTCACTGTGCTGACAAATTTCAACATTTAACTATTTGTGGAAGGTGTTAAGTTAAATTTTACAGGTAAAACTACCGGTTATATATGTTACTAAATAACAGAAATAATGAGGAAAAGAATAATGTCATTGAAAAAAACTATATCTATAGCTCCTCTTGGAACCGTTGAGATTTATAGTAATAGCAATATTGTAATGCCAAGTGCTGTCCCAACGGCAATTATAAAAAACAAGAGTATGGTACCAATTAGGGCTATCAATTACTGGGCTGGTTTGATTGGAGATTATCAGCAGTATAGTCATATTGATGTTTATCCTAGCGAACTTAAAATATTCGTAGGACCAAGTAGCCTTCTTTACCGCTATAAAATTGTAGTCTCCAATCTTAGCAATACCGAAAATGCAGAAATTGAATTTGTAATGGACCCTTTGTGGAAAAAAGATGGAATGCCATCAAAAATGGTATATATGACCTCTAACGAGCCATTTGAAATTTATAGTAAGGGTAATGCAATATTCCCCACTGATTTCACTGACGCAATTATAAAAAACAATAGCTTGGCAAATATTAGGGCTGTAAATTTTTGGGCTGGTCCACTTGGGAATTATAATATGTATAGCTATGTTGATATTTACCCCGGTAAGACTGAAATACTTGCATCACCTCCTAATATTCTTAATTACTATAAAATTGTATTCACCAACATGAGTATCCTTGTTCAAAATGTAGAACTTGAAGTTATATCGCATTTATGGTTCGGCTATAATGAATAAATCAGGGGGCAGGTTCTGGCCTGCCATCCTATTTTTTATCTTTATATTGATGATTTTCTTAACGAGGTAAAAGGGGTATATACCCTATGGATTTCAAGATGCATCGCGACGGCAAGGGAATGAATCCCCGGGAGCATAGGTAACTATGTGACCGGGGTGAGCGAGTGCAGCCAACAAAGAGGTAACTTGAAAGATGACGGATATAGCTACCATTCCATCAACGACTAAGAGCAATGCCGGAAGCTTGCTGTTCCAGCATGTTTTTAGCTAAATCGACAATAATTGCCGCGGCTTCGATTGGTGGTGTGCCGCCATGATGAATATTAGAGATACAAGTGCGGTCAGCTTCAACCGTTTTTTCTACAGTCGGTTGGTAAACGGCATAGCAGGAGAGACTTTCCGATTGCCCTAATCCGGGGCGTTCTCCAATCAGTAAAACAACCACTTTAGCTTTTAGTAACTCGCCAATTTGATCTTCGATTTTGACGCGACCATAGCGCACAAAAAACGGTGTGCCGATGCACATTCCTGTTTGTTCCAACCCTTTTAACAGTGGTGGCACAAGATCTTCGTAGTTGGTGATAATGGCATCAGTAGACAGGCCATCGGAGATAACAACTTGTACATCAGGCGCTGTTTTACACTGTGTCAGTAAAGTTTCTACCGCATTCGCACTGAGTTTTCGCCCTAAATCCGGGCGAGTCAGATAGAGATTTTTGTCGCTGACTTGAGATTGCACTTCTAGCAATCCTTGTTTCTCTATCCATTCAACCGGGACTTCTTTTAACACCGTATCTTTAGAACGGGAGTGATCAGCCTGAAAACGCAGCAATGCCTGAGTACGTGGGCGTGGGCCGCTGCGGCCGGTACCGACTCTTGCTACAGTGCTGCGGCGTAATTCCTGTAATACTTCTATCCGGTTCGGGTTTTGGACACCGATCCATTGTTTGGCTTCTAAGGAGCCTAAATCCGGCGTACAGCTTTCAGTTTCGTTAGTGATTTCAGGGGATGCATGGGGTTTCAGGTTAGATACCCGCTCGCTTACATTCTCTTCAATTGTTTTTTGGTTCATGATGATTTATCTCAGCAAAGAATCAGAAAAAGAACGATGCATCGCCCGCACGTGATGTTAAGCGGCCATTTGCCATCAGCCCCATCTGTTCCAGCCAGCGTTCAAACTCCGGTGACGGGCGCAGATTGAGCAGATGGCGGATAGTGGCGGTATCGTGGAAAGCGGATGTCTGGTAATTGAGCATAATGTCATCACCGAGCGGCATTCCCATGATGAAATTACATCCTGCGGTTGCCAGCAGGATCATCAGGTTTTCATTCTGGTTTTGATCGGAATCTGCGTGGTTGGTATAGCAGCAGTCACATCCCATTGAAACGCCGCTGAGTTTTCCCATAAAGTGATCTTCTAATCCGGCACGGATAATCTGGCGGTCATTGTAGAGGTATTCTGGCCCGATGAAACCGACAACAGTATTCACCAGAAATGGGTCATAGTGGCGCGCCAAACCGTAGTTTCGTGCCTCCATTGTCACTTGATCAGCGCCAAAGTGAGCACCGGCGGAGAGGGCGGAGCCTTGTCCGGTCTCAAGATAGAGACAGTTATCGCCAGCAAGACGGCAATATTCCGCGCCAACGGCACGGGCTTCATCTAACATAGCCAATTCTACGCCAAACTCTTTTAGCCCTTTTTCACTGCCGCAAATACTTTGGAAAATCAAACCACCCGGTGCACCACGCTTAATGGCTTCTATCTGGGTCGTGACATGGGCTAAGACACAGCCCTGTGTTGGAATGGAGAATTTGTCGATTACCTCATAGATGGTATCTAGTACGCGGGTGAGGTTTTCTACATCGTCGGTTACCGGGTTGACGCCGATGACTGCATCACCAACACCAAATGATAGCCCTTCGTAAATCTGGGCCAGAATGCTTTGTACATCGTCGCGGGTATCGTTAGGTTGCAGCCGGGCGCTGAACGTTCCCGGCGTCCCAATGGTGGTGTTGGCTTTTTTGATCACGGGCATTTTTTTCGCGCCATAGATCAGGTCCGCATTGGAGCTGATTTTTGCCACGGCGGCAACGACTTCGGAGCTGATTCCTTTACGTAAAAAGGCGATATCATCCACGCTGGTATCATCGCTTAGTATGTATTCACGCAGTTCACCAATGCTCCAGTTTTTTATGCGGGCGTAGGCAATTTCATTAATGTCATCTTGAATAATGCGAGTCACGCAATCCTCTTCATAAGGAATGATCGGATTCATGCGAATATCCGCAATCGTCATTTCCGAGAGGATATGTTTAGCCGCTACGCGTTGTTGGGAACTTTCGGCAGCCACCCCGGCTAGCACATCCCCGGAACGCAATTCGTTAGCCATTGCCAGCACCTGTTTGACATCTTTAAACTGATAGGTCTTACCAAAAAGCTGAGTTTTCAATTTCATGTTTACGCTCTCTCAGGAAGGAAAAGCCAGTGATTTGATAGTGACGGGAACCACAGTGCCATTAAATAGTGGCGTGCCAATGTCGATATAATCCCCGGTGCGGGTGATAACTTCATCAATAACCGCCAGCGGCCGTTCTCCCATCAGAGGATGTAACAGCATACCCAATGCCTTACCAAAGTCTTGACCTGCAACGATGAGCAGCGGGTGAGAAGAGGGATAGCGTCTGGCAAAGTTCTGTAAAGCGGTAATGCATGTCTGCACGGCGGCATAATTCACTGGCAAGGCGTCGGGTAGGGCCAATGCATATAGATCCTGCTCGGCATTCAGATCCATTTGTGTGAGTGCATGTTGCCAGGCTTCTGCCAGTGATTCAGTGGCTTCTGTGTCAGGATGGACGACGGGAATATTGCGCAGTGGTAGCGATAGTGCATCGAGCCAGATAGTGCTGCCGGATAACGATAATGTATGAGCGCCGGCACCAATGACGGTAGCGCGCACGGTTTGTTTTGGCATTTGCAGCGGCAGTTTGGCGAAATCATTATCACGATGGATAGCTTGTGCCAGCAATGGCCCTAAATCGTGAAAACGGAATAGGTCATGATCCGATGTTTCACGATAACATTCTCCTACCCCGCCGGAGAGGGTGACGGCGTAGAGTTGATCACAGTTTGGCAGCGGCTCGGTCATCAGTAATTGTTGCGCCAGAGGTGTGAGTTGCCCGGTGACGACTTCCCACAACAATTGCGACATCCGCGTAGCAATTTGCTGTAATTGCGTGGCTGTCAGATGTTGAATATCTGTGTTTTCGCCAAACAGTGAATCAACGATGAGTGCTCCGGGCGGATGTGCCCGTAAAACGTTCCCTTGAAGATCGGTCTCCAATAAGCGGCCGCCGACATTTAAGCAAGCGGAGGCGATAAGTCGCCCGGCATCGAATAGCGCGTAGTTGGCTGTACCGCCGCCGATGTCAATATTGAGCACTCTGGTCATTTTCTGCTGTGAAAGAGCTTGAGCGCCGGAGCCCAAACCGGCAATCATCGATTCCAAATGGGGTCCCGCTGTTGCGACAACAAAATCCCCTAATTTTTGTGCCAGCGTCATAATTACAGGGCGTGCATTGCATGTTTTCGCGGTTTCACCGGTAATGATCACTGCACCGGAATCGACACTTTCCGGTGCGATGTTTGCCGCCTGATATTGTGCTTGGATCAGACTGAACAGTTCGTCTTCACGTAATTGTCCGGCAAAGTCTACAGGGGTAAATAATACCGGGCTTTGCCAGATAATCTCGCGGCTAACAAACTCGTAGCGTGGCACTTGTGATACCGCTGCACGGTTCACCAGTGACAGACGCGAAAAGATCACTTGTGTGGTGGTGGTGCCGATGTCAATACCGACACTAAATAACTCCTTGGCTTCCATCGCTACGCCTCTTGTCTGCAATAAGGCGTATGTTGGCATTTTTTTTTATTAATCAGTATTAAATATCAGCAATTTGGTTAGAAAGACAACTGTAATCACAGAAACATTAGGGATTATAATAAAAATGGCGTATACCCGTCATCTTTCAAGTTGCCTCTTTGTTGGCTGCACTCACTCACCCCGGTCACATAGTTCTCTATGCTCCCGGGGATTCGCTCCCTTGCCGCCGCGATACATCTTGAAATCCATAGGGTATAGATACAAGATGCAGGGGTAAGTTACTAAGAGAAACAAGCAGATAAGGCTCCAAGATGTCAGGACAGATGGTTATCATCAATACATTAACAAAAATGAAGAATTATTGATCTTACACCAGATCGCGTTGCTGGCTATCGGTTATATATCTTCCAACAGACTTTCGTTACGGGGTGAGAAAAATGATGAATAGCGGAAAAGTTTGGTTGGTAGGCGCCGGTCCCGGCGATGCGGCGCTAATTACTGTCAGAGGATTACATTGTATCCGTCAGGCTGAGGCGCTGGTGTATGATCGATTAGTCAGCCCGGAGCTGTTATCCGAAGCACCTGATGATTGCAAAATGATTAATGTCGGCAAAACGCCGAACTATCACCCAGTGCCGCAACGGCAAATTAATCAAATCTTGGTAGAGTGTGCGCAACAAGGGTTAAATGTCGTCCGGCTGAAAGGGGGAGATCCCTATGTGTTTGGCCGTGGTGGTGAAGAAGCGGAAGCTTTGGCACTGGCGAAAATCCCTTTTGAAGTGGTACCGGGCATCAGTTCATCCATTGGTGGTCTGGCTTGTGCCGGGATCCCGGTCACCCATCGTGATTATGCATCAGGTTTTCATGTTATTACCGGCCATCTGCGTCAGGGAAATGAATCACAGGATTGGGCGACGCTGGCAAAGCTGGAAGGTACGTTGGTGATCTTAATGGGAATGACTCAACTGGCGAGTATCTGTGAGCAATTGATCGCAGGCGGTAAAGCGCCGACAACGCCGGCGGCGGTTGTGATGTATGCTAGCCATCAGCAACAGCAGGTTGCCAGCGCAACCCTGCTCACTTTGGCTCAGCGGGTAGCCGCTCAGGGATTGACTGCACCAGCATTGATTGTGATTGGTGATGTGGTGCGTTTGCGGGAAACACTGGCTTTTAGCCGGGATCATCTATTGTTGTCTTCTGTTCCATCACTGATGGCACTCTGATTCTCTGTTTAACATTTGGGGATACTATTTGATGAGCGAACATGGCGGTAATGTGCTGGAAATGGCGCTGAAAATCGGTGTTACAGTCGAAGAGATGATTGATTTCAGCGCGAATATCAATCCGTTAGGAATGCCGGAATCCCTGAAAACGGCCATTATCGACCAATTGCAATGCGCAGAGTACTATCCTGATACAGAATATTGCCGGTTACATGCTGCGTTAGCGCAGGCTCATCATTGCGCTGTCGAAAACCTGATGGCGGGTAATGGTTCTACTGAATTGATTTATTCTGTGGTGAATTATCTTAAGCCGCGCCGAGCCATGTTGTTGATACCGGGATTTGCTGAATATCGACGCGCCTTGCAGCGAGTGGCTTGCCAGATTGATGAATATGTGATGAGTGAAGCTGATAGCTATCAACCTGATGAACGCTTGTTGATGGCATTAGAGCGCCATCGGCCTGACTGTTTGTTTCTTGCGACACCGAACAATCCGACGGGGTTGATGCCAGATGCTGTGCTATTGCAGGCGATATTTGAACGTTGTCGTCAGCATAATATTGCGTTGATTGTTGATGAGGCGTTTATCGATTTTCTCCCGGATATTGCTGGATTTATTCCTCAGATAGCGCATTTTCCTCGTCTTTATATTCTGCGTTCACTAACGAAATTTTTTGCTATTCCGGGGTTGCGTCTTGGTTATCTGGTCAGCAGTGATGTAACGGGGATTCGGGCAATGAAGCGCTGGCGGGAGCCGTGGACCATTAATGCTTTTGCGGCGTTGGCTGGTGAAATTGTTCTTAATGATAACGCTTACATTCAAGCAACACACCGCTGGCTAGCTGAGCAACAACGTTGGCTTTATCAGGCATTGTCTGCATTACCGGCATTACGTGTTTGGCCTCCCGCGGCAAATTATATCTTCCTGCGTTGCCTGCGCCCAGAAATCGATCTTCAACAAGTATTGCTGAAACAGAGAATATTAATTCGCCATTGTGCTAATTATCCGGGCTTGAACGCAGCTCATTATCGGGTCGCCATCAAGGGCGAGCATGATAATCGCCGTCTGGTATCGGCGTTACGTCAGGTATTCGGCTATGGCTGAAGCGCGTTGTCCTGCATCGTGTGGTGAACTTATCCAAGGGTGGATTCTTGGTGGTGAGAAATTGATCTCTTGTCCGGTGAATTGGTTCAGCGAGGTGTCTGTTACAGATGGCGTGCCGGGAAAAGATGAACGTCCCCGTATGCGCCAAGTGATGAAAACCGTCCTGGCGTATTTTGGTTTGTCGGTGGAGATGGCGCGAGGTTTACGGATCGCCTTGACTTCTACGATCCCGATGGCAAAAGGGCTGGCAAGTAGTACCGCTGATATTGCCGCTACAGCGCTGGCGACGGCGCGTTATTTGGGGAAAACACTTGATGAAACGACACTGGCTAGCTTTTGCGTACAGCTTGAGCCTACGGATAGCACGTTGTTCAGCCGGCTTACCTTGTTCGATCATCAAACAGGTACCACTCAAATTGCTTGTGACTGGCAGCCATCTATAGACATTTTGTTATTGGAAAGCCCGGAAACCCTGATCACGGCTGATTATCACCGTTTAGATCGCCATCCGGTATTATTGGAAAATGCCGCAGTGCTAGAGCATGCTTGGAAACTATTTTGTCAGGCTGTGACGACTCGGAATTACTGGCGGTTGGGAGAAGCCACGACGCTCAGTGCACAGGCCAGTCAAAAGTTGTTGGTAAAACCGGCGTTTGACAGTTTGTTGGAATTGGTAGAGCGGAGTGGGATCTATGGGCTGAATGTTGCTCATAGTGGCAGTGTCGTCGGGTTATTGTGTGATCGTCACCATCATGATGTTGAGTACCTATGCTGGTGGCTGAAACAGAAGGACATAATTCGTTTTTATCCTCGTCAGCACTTGCTGACCATGATACCGGGTGGTGTGCGTTAACTGTAGGAGGAGACTTATGTTGGATTATTTGCCGATGTTTTGCCAGATCCGGGATAAAACCTGTCTGCTGGTTGGAGGCGGTCAGGTAGCCGAGCGTAAAGCGCGTCTGTTATTAGATGCTGGCGCACATCTATTAGTTAACGCACGGGAATTTACCCCGCAATTTGAGATATGGGGGGATAATGGCCAAGTGACACTCATTCGCGGTGAGTTTGAGCCTCACTGGCTTGAACATTGTTGGCTGGTTATTGCTGCTACTAATGATGCGGCGGTGAATGGCTATGTGTGTGATTGTGCAACGGAGCGCCGCATTTTTTGTAATGTGGTGGATGAGCCACAGCAAGCCAGTTTTATCACACCGTCAGTGATTGATCGCTCACCCTTGGTGATAGCTATCTCCTCCGGGGGTAATGCGCCGGTATTGGTCAGATTATGGCGCGAAAAACTCGAACGGTTGTTACCGATGCATCTTGGTCGTCTGGCCGCCTACGGTGGAACACTTCGCCAGCGGGTAAAACGACATTTTCATCATTTGGCTGCACGTCGTCACTTTTGGGAGCGGTTTTTCACTAATGAGCGATTAATGCAATCGTTGGTCAGTCAAGATCGTCAACAAGTTGATCGGGTGGTAGAAACATTATTCTCTGAGTCATCTCAAGCGAATACAAACAAAACAAACAGTTGTTCTGTGACTGACTAATATATTGGAGCCGGACAAATGAGTGAGGAGCGATATAAACAGAGAAAACAGCGGCAAAAAGAGAGATTTATGGCACAAGTTGCAGCCGCTCAGGAAAACCGGGGAATTGCCATTATCTATACCGGTAATGGCAGGGGGAGAACCACCGCAGCAATGGGAACGGTTACACGAGCATTGGGTCATGGATTAAAGGCTGGCGTTATCCAATTTATTAGGGATGAATGGTTAGCCGGTGAGCGTGTTTTGTTGCAGCCGCATGGGGTAGAATTTCAACTAATATCAATGAACTTGACTGGAGAAATGCAAAGTCGTGCTAAGGATATTGCCGCTTGTACTGAGGTTTGGCAGCATGCGTTGCGCATGATGCGTGATCCTGAATTATCATTGGTAGTGCTGAGTGAATTGGCTTGCGCGATAAATAACGGTTATCTATTACTTGATGAAATTATCAAGGCATTAAACGGACGGCCAATTAATCAGACAGTGATTATTACCGGACAAGATTACCCTGCTGAATTAATTGAACTGGCTGATACGGTTAGTGAAATGCGATCTGTAAGACATGCTTTCACTTAAATTATGTGTTTTACAGTCATCACATCAGATAAAGAGTGATTCACGTTTTTATCTTGTTTAACCAGTACGTTAATTTTTTTTCATAGTTATATTTGATATTGTGCCAGATTTGTGAAAACGCTCTGCCATTGATATTAAGAAAATTTTTGACCAATAGATTATAAACTTTCAACAGCTTATTGGGAATTTCTTTGGTTAGTGAATTATCATCCATGAAGGCTGCGAAATCATCAGTGGTAAAAATTTTCATTGAGAGTATTTATTATTAAAATTATAATTAATCAAATTTGATTATATTTTTGTAGTTGTAGTGTTGAACATATACTGGATAATTATTTTTTAAATAATTGAAAATCAACAATGAAATTTTCTTCTGTATTTACTTAGGTTAAATATATAAAAATCAATTAATATTGTGGTGACTAATTAATTGGTTATGATGAACTTTATCGAATATATATTCTATAAAGCTTGATAATACATGAAATAAATTCCATGAAATGTATTCCACCATCCAATAATTTTAATTTATTTACAAGTTGGAATTTACATCTAATATTGTCGGCGGAATAAGTATAACGTTAATTTAAGTTTTGATATGTGAAATGCGTTCACGTAATCAATATCACATTCTGTTGCACATTTTATTAAGTTTCAAACAACGCATGGTTATTTAATTTATAAATTAAGAGGTTTAATATGTCTATTGAAAATACCAATGTAGCTGAACAAACAACTGGCAAGGATTCAGTTGTACTTGGACATGCAGAAGCGCCAGCAGTACATTCTATCGCAATTGGTGCTTCACCCCGAAATTCTAAAACAATCAGTGAAGCGGCTATTGCGATTGGGCAAAATCAAATTGCGGGTAAACAAGGTGATGCGAAAGTCGTTTGGCCTATTGCGATTGGTGCTGACTCTGTATCCAACGGCCTGGCTTCTATCGCTTTGGGACAAAAGGTGACTGCTAGTGCGGCTCAGGCCGTGGCGATTGGTCAACACTCCTCTGCAACAGAAAAAGGGAGCATTGCATTAGGTGCAGATTCTATTGCTAATAAACCGAATGTTGTTTCTGTAGGAAAAACCGGCCATGAACGTAAAATTATACATGTTGCGGCCGGGGAGATTTCAAATCACAGTAATGAGGCGGTTAATGGTCATCAGTTATATGCTGAATCTGCAAGGATTGACATATTATTAGATGCAAAGAATAAGGAATTGGAAGAGAAGATTCAATCTCTGGAAAGTGATATAGCTAATCTTACTCTGTTGGTTCAGAATAGCGTGGATGATGTTGCATCATTGAAGAAACGGCTTCTCGATGCATTGAATTATTAATATCTGTTGGTTGTTATTTCATATATTCTTGGCTATTAGGCTGAGAATATATGATTTAGCGATGGGATTATTATTTGATAATGGTTTATCAGGTGTGTCACAGTGAATAACAGAATAATTGTCCTGCTCGGTTTTGCATGCTAATTGCATTTGATCGAGTAAATTATATAAATAGTTGTATTGAGGTCAACGAAAATATATACAAATAACATAGTATTGGTTTGCATTTAACGGGTTCGATAAGTCATCATATTTAATGAAGTTATGTGATATATTAAATAAACCCATGAAATATATTTCATAACCACATGGTTTTAATTTATTTACAAGTTGAATTTTTGGTATAATATTTATTTTGACGATGATGGTGTTAATTTATGTTCGCGTAATAAGTTTGTGTGGTATAATGATTTTTTAAAATTCCGTTAAGTTTGTTTAATATTTTATGGTGACAAATTTGAAAGGAAATTATTATATTCCATTTGATTTTTTTTGATGGAAAATACTAAGTTATATTGTTGGATATATTAATCCAGTAATAATTTAATTCCTGAATTAAGAGGTATATATGTCTACAGAGGATATGAAGATAACTGATCAGAAAGTTGGTAAAGATTCCGTTGTTGTTGGGAATGCAGAAGCACCAGCAATATATGCTATAGCGATTGGTGCTTCACCACTAATTTCTAAATCAATTAGTGAGGGTGCTATTGCTATTGGGCAAAATCAACTGGCGGGTAGAGAAGAGAAAGAGAATAAGGATGATAAAGTCAAATGGCCCATTGCGATTGGCGCTGATTCTGTATCCAGTGGTTCAGCTTCTATTGCCCTAGGGCAAAAGGTTGTTGCTAGTGGGACTCAGGCAGTAGCGATTAGTCAAAACTCCACGTCAACAGGAAGTTCGAGTGTTGCAGTGGGATCAGGCTCTATATCCAGTGGTTCAGCTTCTATTGCTCTGGGGGAAAAAGCGATTGCCAGGGGGAATCAGGCAGTTGCAATTAGTCAAAATTCCTCTGCAACAGGAAGTGCTAGCGTTGCATTAGGAGACAGTTCTGTATCCAGCGGCTCGTCTTCTATTGCTCTGGGGCAAAAGGTTTCTGCCAGTGGGTCTCAGGCAATTGTGATTGGTCAAAACTCTTCTGTAACAGGAAGTAGGGGTATTGTATTAGGATCAGACTCTAAATCCAGCTCTCCGTCTTCTATTATCGTGGGGCAAAAGGTGAGTATTAGTGCGTCTCAGGGAATTGCGATTGGTCAAAACGCCTCTGTAACAGCAAGCGGGGGCATTGCATTAGGCGCAAATTCTGTTGCCAGCAAATCGAATGTTGTTTCTGTAGGAAGACCGGGTAATCAACGTAAGATTGTGAATGTTGCTGCTGGGGATATTTCCAATAACAGTACGGAGGCGGTGAATGGCCAGCAATTATATGCTGAATTGGCAAGAATGAATGCATTGGATATAAAAAATAAGCAACTGGAAATGGATATTAAAAAGCTGGAGAGTACTATAGATAATCTTACCCGTTCTATTACTCATCTTACTCTGTTGTGCCAGAAAAATGCGGATGAAGTTGCTTTGTTGAAGAAGTGAATTTTTAACGCATTGGATTATTAATAACAAATGGATTCGGCGAAACTAATAAGTGCATTTTCAGGAGGGAAGGTGAGTTGCTATTACCTTAACATCTTTCCTTTTCCAAAGGAAAATGCACTGAAGTCCATCAACTATTATCAGAATGTTGAAACGAAATCAGGAAATAAAAAAATGGATTAGCCGGTTAATTTGGCTGGGGGTTAAGTCCTGCACATAAAAGCCAGCTTGGAAACTGGCCTTACACGTATCGGTTAAAAAGCAGACTTACAGAAAGCAAGGTGTTGACAAGTAGACAACAACACGATGAACACTTGATATGAAAGATGTAACAGATTTCATGATGAACTCTCTTTTATTGGTAAAGTGTGATTTGTTTCACGAAAATCTAAATTGTGGCTGTGATTTTAATCAGAAAAACTTCATAGTCAAGCAGTTTTTAAAAATTATTTTAAATATTAAAATAATTTTGTATCGATGTTTTAGGTGATGAAGTGAGCGTATCTTGCAGAGGAAGATACTGAGCAGTATGGCTGACAGTTATCTTTAAGATTTTACATTAATTGTATAACTCATCAGTTGTTACATGAGGAAGGATAGAACATATAGCTGAACAGTCGAAATCAAGCGACCTACCAGTTTGATACAAATCTGGCAAGACAAAACTGTGCTTAAAGGGTTTATTAACTTTACGTTTTTATTATTATTTTTATGCGTTGGATTATTGTTGCAATGAATTGATAAAAGTCACGTTTACAATAATTTAATATTTTTCTTATGAGATAATATTATTCAATTCAAGGAGTGTATATGAGTCCTAAAAATGATTTTAAAGCTTTTTCTACTAATAGTAATGCTAATGTAATAAATCAGCAAGAATATGAAGGGAGCACGGAGTTGCAAACTGGGTTTCCACCATATTCTATGACGCCTCACATATTAAATAAGGTATTACGTCAATCGTCAACCATATCATCTGTTGTGGCTAATTTCATTGCGACACAATCTGGCGATGATGTTATGGATAATGGTGATATAGTCAAACTTGCTGAGCAATTAAATAAGGCATTAAAACAAAAGATCACAACAGAAATTCCCAGTGCTTCATTAACCCAATCAGGTGTTGTTCAGCTTACTGATGTCGTTGGCAATAGTGACATATTGGCAGTGACACAAAAGCTTGCTCAGGAAATAGTAAATTCATTACGTGAAGATATTAATACCAGAGTACCTAATAGCCGCAAAGTGAATGGGAAAGTGCTGTCGAATGATATTAGCCTGAATTCTGGGGATGTGGGAAGTTATACTAAATCTGAATCTGATGCTCGATATAGCAATAAAAATACAGCCTTAAAATCTGCAAATGGCTGGTGGAAATGTGGTGATACAGGAATAATTTATCAGTGGGGTATTTTACTAGGTAATGATAATTATTTGGCTAACTTTCCTATTAGCTTTCCTAATGCATGTACAACTGTGGTTGCGACAACTGACGGTAGAAGAAAACCTTCGTCTTCGATCTTCGATCGTTGTTTTGTTGAAGTTGGTAATATTACACCGGTATCTTTTACAGCAACAACTATTGGTGCGCTAAACACTGATTACCGGGCACGAGCGGTCCATTGGATTGCTATTGGATACTAATATCGAATGGCCGGAACAGCCAAAATAACGAAAATGGCCTGAATAAACAGGCCATTTATACTGTGGTTTTATTTGTTCTGGAGTTTAAATATAAAAATAAGTAATGACGTATTGAAACAATTTATATGTTGAATATGAATGAATCGAATATATTTACAGTTGAAATTTGTTGGTTTTTTTCTTGCCGCTAATGATGTAAAAATAATTATTCTTCTAAGTTAGAAGAACATTTTATTATTATTTTTATGAATTAAACTATGGCTGCTTTAAATTATTAATGATTACTTTAATAATAATTCAATATATTTATTATATATCCTATTGATTTCAAGATGCATCGCGACGGCAAGGGAGTGAATCCCCGGGAGCATAGCAAACTATGTGACCGGGGTGAGCGAGTGCAGCCAACAAAGAGGCAACTTGAAAGATGACGGGTATAGATGATGCTATTTAATCTAAGGGGTGTATATGAGTACTAATAATGATTTTAAGGCTTTTTCTATTAGTAATAATGCTAATGTAGTGAGTCAAGATAAATATGAGAAAGATCAGAGTTTGCAGGCTGGGTTTCCACCAAATGATGTTCCCACTCATTTACTAAATAAAGTATTACGTCAATCGTCAACCATATCATCTGTTGTGGCTAGTTTCATTGCGACACAATCTGACGATGATGTTCTGGATGATGGTAATGTAGACAAACTTGCTGATCAATTAAATAAGGCTTTAAAACAAAAAATCACAACAGAAATTCCTAATGCTTCATTAACACAAAAAGGTGTTGTTCAACTTACCGATGTAATTGGTGATAGCGATACATTGGCTGTTACGCAAAAGTTAGTTAAGGAAATAGTCAATTCATTGTTTGAAGAAATCAATAGTAGAACATCTAATAGACCGGGAAATATTTATTTATCTGCATATCCGGCATCAGCTCTGGCTAAAGGTGAGTACATTGCAAACGGTGATGTTTACGCGATTGATTCAAATGTCGGTAGGGTGTTAAATAGTTTACCAGTGGAATATAAGAAGGTATGGAGAATTAAAAAGAGTGATGGAAATATAAACCTCCCTAATCTGTTTTTTAATGGGCGCGGAGTATTTATGCGTGCTGGTTTGCAGCCTGGTGTTATACAGGAAGATGCGATTAGAAATATTCAAGGTGATGTAGGATGGTGGGCGACTGGACTATTTTCTCGTGTCAGCGGAGCATTTTATGGCGTTAAAGCAAGTAATAATGCAAGTGCTCATCATAAGAATGTGCCTGATCAATATTCGATATTCTCATATGCAACTTTTGATGCATCACAAGTAGTACCGACGGCAGATGAAAATCGCCCACTAAACGTCAGTATGATACCTATAATTTATTTGGGAGTATAGCGACGGCCTTGACTGTTCTGTAAAACCATCAGGAATAATGACTTCTCTATTTTCCTGTGATTGCCCTGATTCAATATCATAAATCATGATTCCTTTTTTATTTTCAACGAGCTCCCATTGTCCTGACTTTTCACACGGCCAAAATCCATCTTTAAATAGTGGTTGTATTCGTAAAGCATTCACTGGAGGTTCACTATCCAGATTAGCATCAACCGCGCCAATAAATGGCCGATGTAGTTTAGTATTATCAAAATAATAATTTATCATTGCCTTATATCATAGGTGGAATGGAGAATGGTCAATTTCGAAAGATGATGAAGAAAGATGGAAAAATGATATTCAGCAAGTCGTCATTAACGACGCAGAAAATAAGAAACAACAACTTTTATTCATTGTAAATAAGAAGGTAATACCACTGCAAGATGCTGTTGATTTAGATATTGCTACAGAAGCTGAAAAAGATGCTTTATTAACATGGAAGAAATACAGAGTTATGCTGAACAGGATAGATACTTCACAGGCTCCCAATATCGAATGGCCGGAACAGCCAAAATAACGAAAATGGCTTGAATAAACAGGCCATTTATACTGTGGTTTTATTTGTTATGAAGTTGAAATATAAAAATAAGTAATGACGGATTGAAATAATTTATATATTGAATATGAATGACTTGAATATATTTACAGATGAAAGTTGTTGGGGTTTTTCTTACCGCTAATGATATAAAAATAATTATTCTTCTAAGTTAGAAGAACGTTTTATTATTATTTTTATGAATTAAACTATGGCTGCTTTAAATTATGAATGATTACTTTAATAATAATTCAATATATTGATTATATACCCTATGGATTTCAAGATGGATCGCGACGGCAAGGGAGCGAATCCCCGGGAGCATAGCGAACTATGTGACCGGGGTGAGTGAGTGCAGCCAACAAAAAGGCAACTTGAAAGATGACGGGTATAGATGATGCTATTTAATCTAAGGGGTGTATATGAGTACTAAGAATGATTTTAAGGCTTTTTCTATTAGTAATAATGCTAATGTAGTGAGTCAAGAGAAATATGAGAAAGATCAGAATTTGCAGGTTGGGTTTCCACCAGATAATATTACGAGTAATCTGCTAAACAAAGTATTACGTCAATCGTCAACAATCGCATCTGTCGTGGCTAATTTTATTGCGACACAATCTGGCGGTGATGTTCTGGATGATGGCGATGTAGCTAAACTTACCGAGCAATTAAATAAGGCTTTAAAACAAAAAATCACAACAGAAGTTCCAAATGCCTCATTAGCACAAAAGGGCGTTGTTCAGCTTACTAATGTGCTGGGCGATAGTGACACATTAGCTGTTACGCAAAAGCTTGCTCAGGAAATAGTAAATTCATTGCGTGAAAGTATTAATGCTAAGGTATCCAATAACCGAAAAATTAATGGAAAATCATTGTCTGAGGATATCACTATTACTTCTCAGGATATTTTGGGTGGGCAGGCGATTAGTTTAGGTGATAAGGCAGATTTAAATAGCTATAAAACACCGGGAATTTATCATCAAGAGTATGATGCTCATGCCAAAAATGGCCTTAATTATCCTGAATTCCTCGCCGGCGCCCTTGTTGTATTGAAATCGGCAGGGACCGTTCAACGTTATTTTGTCTATAATAGTAGTCGAGTATATACACGTAGTCAGTTTCATGATAATCCGTGGACACCTTGGACTAGAGAATATAATACGCTGAATAAACCGACTGCTGATGAGATTGGTGCATATACAAAAATAGAATCTGATTCTCGATATATTGCGGGAATTCGCAGGGTGAATGGAAAATCTTTAGTTACGGATGTCACTATTACTTCTCAGGATATTCTGAATGGGCAGGCAATTAGCTTAGGTGATAATGTAAATTTAGATCACTGTAAAACACCAGGAATTTATTATCAGGATTATAATGCTCATGCTAAAAATGGCGTTAATTACCCTGAAGCGCTTTCTGGTTCGCTTATTGTGTTGAAAGCGGCAGGCGTTATTCAACGTTATTTTGTTTACAACAGCAGTAGAGTATATACGCGTAGCCAATTTCACGATAATCCGTGGACGCCTTGGGCGCAAGAATATAACTCGTTGAATAAACCTGCTGACAAGGTTATTAGCGGGTATACAAAAGCAGAAGTAGATAACTTGGTTAATGCTAAAGGAAATAAAAATACAGCTTTGAAATCAGTAAATGGTTGGTGGAAATGTGGGGATACAGGGGTGATTTATCAGTGGGGAACTTTGAACTGGGCAGCATATGATACACCAGTTAATTTTCCTATTCAGTTTCCTAATGCTTGTGTAAATGTTTCGTTGACATTAGGTGATAAATCTAACCTAGAGTCATCATATAATGTTGTTGCAAGACAATTGTCTGTAACAGGATTTAGTTATTGGGCATACGAGACTGAAAGCTCTGCGTTTTGGTTTGCAATAGGATATTGATATGTAATTTACAATGCAAAATAGATGTTTTTATTTTTGAATTTCCTCTCAAAATAATATTATTCAATTTGAGGATTGTATATGAGTGCCAAAAATGATTTTAAGGCTTTTTCTATTAGTGATAATGCTAATGTAGTGAGTCAAGTAAAGTATGAAGAAAACCAGAGCTTACAGATTGGATTTCCACCAGATAATATTCCTGTTAATTTATTAAATAAGGTATTACGTCAATCATCAACAATATCATCTGTGGTAGCTAATTTTATCGCGACACAATCTGGCAATGATATTTTGGATGATGGTAATATAGCTAAACTTACCGATCAACTAAATAGAGCCTTAGAACAAAAAATTACAACAGAAGTTCCAAATGCCTCATTAACACGAAAAGGTGTTGTTCAGCTTACCGATGTAGTGGGCAACAGTGATACATTAGCGGTTACGCAAAAATTGGCTCAGGAAATAATAAATTCATTACGTGAAAGTATTAATACCAGAATACCAAATGTCCGAAAAGTTAATGGGAAAGTATTAACTGAGGATATTAATATTACTTCTCAGGATATCCTTGCTGGACAGGCGCATAATTTAGGTGACAATGCGAATTTGGATAATTATAAAATACCGGGGATTTATCACCAAGAGTATAATGCTCATGCCAAAAATGGTAATAATTACCCTGAGCCGTTCGCTGGTTCGCTGGTTGTGTTGAAAGCGGCCGGGGTTGTTCAACGTTATTTTGTCTATAACAGCAGTCGGGTATATACACGTAGTCAATTTCATGAAAGCCCATGGACGCCTTGGACGAGAGAATATAACACACTGAATAGACCTACTGCAGGAGAGGTTGGAGCGTATGCAAAAGCAGAGTCTGATTCTCGATATATCACAGGGCTCCGCAAGATTAATGGAAAAGCTTTGGCTGCGGATATCAATATTACTTCTCAAGATATCTTCGCCGAGCAGTCGATTAATTTAGGTGATAACGCGGATTTAAATAGTTATAAAACACCCGGGATTTATTATCAAGAGTATAATGCTCATGCCAAAAATGGAGCGAATTACCCTGAGCCGTTCGCTGGTTCGCTTATTGTGTTGAAAGCGGCAGGCGTTATTCAACGTTATTTTATTTATAACAGTAGTCGAGTATATACGCGTAGCCAATTTCACGATAATCCGTGGACGCCTTGGGCGCAAGAATATAATTCGTTGAATAAACCTTCTGACAAGGTTGTTGGGGAGAATACGGCAGTAGGATCTGATAGTATTTATGCTGCAACCAAAGAGGAGTTAATACAGCAAGCAGAATATGATAAGTCTCAGTTATTGACTAAAGTTAACAATCTTGTCGCGCCACTACAAGACGCTGTTGATTTGGACGTTGCTTCCGAAGCAGAAAAAGCAGTTCTATTGGAATGGAAGAAATATAGAGTAATGTTGAGCAAAGTTGATGTTTTACAGGCTCCAGATATTGAATGGCCGGATCAGCCGAAATAATGAAAAATGATATGAATAAACAGATTATGTAGGATTGTGGAATGATGGACTTATTTTTCGTGCCAGAGGGGTATATATCGGCTTGTTTATTGTTGCTAATTATATGAAAACAGTTATCCCTTTTAGTGATAAAAATATTTCGTTATTCTTTTTCTAAGCTAAATTATTATTGATGTGAATTATGAAAGATCATCTTTATTAATAATTCAATCTGTTTATTATGAAATAATGTCATTTAATTTAAGGAGATGTATATGAGTGCCAAAAATGATTTTAAAGCTTTTGCTATCAGTGGTAACGCTAATGTGCCCAGTCAACAAAGCTATGAAACATATCCGAATTTGTTGGTTGGGTTTCCAGACAATCAGTATATTCCTAATCACGTATTAAATAAGATATTACGTCAAGCATCAACCATATCATCTGCTGTAGCTGATTTTATTGCGACAGAATCTGGCACTGATGTTGTGGATGATGGCAATGTAACCAAAATTACCGCACAATTAAAAAACGTGTTAGAACAAAAAATTGCGAAATGTTGTAATCTTAATGTAAATACTGCTAATAAGGTTGTAAACGGTTGGTGGAAATGTGGTGATACGGGAATAATTATTCAATGGGGGCAAGCAAGCGGCTCTATGAATATAAATGATTACAGAAATTTCACCATCCCATTTCCTAATGCTTGTTTTCAGATTGTTGCAACATATCCTGATTTTGGTAATTATGGATCTGGGGTTGCTGCTATGCCTATTTCTGCAAGTCAATTTATTGTGACGTGCAGAAATTCTATACACGAACTATCAAATAATTTAGTGAGATATTTGGCGATAGGATATTAATTATGTATTTTTATAGTGCAAAGACAAATGCATTCTACCCAATAGAATTGAAACAAAATTATATTGCTTCTGGTTCACTGCCTGATGATATTATGGAAGTTAGTATTGATATTTATCAAGAATACGCTGCGAATAATGTACCAGAAGGAAAGTATCGTATAGCAGGTCAAAATGGTTTACCGGAATGGGCCGATATTCCTCCACCAACAAAAGAAGAGTTGCAGCAATATATTGAAAGTAAAAAACAACAATTTATTGTGGAAGCTAGCCAGCAGATAGCACCATTACAAGATGCTGTTGATTTAGGAATTGCGACTAAAGAAGAGGAAGCGGCTCTGTTGGTATGGAAGAAGTATAGAGTAATGCTGAACAGGATTGATACTTCACAGGCTGCCGATATTGAATGGCCGGAACAGCCAAAATAATGACAGTGGCTTGAAGAAACAATTCATTCTTATAATGGTTTTTGTTAACATTAAGTCATAAGTCTGACTTAGAATCAGCATATACCCTATGGATTTCAAGATGCATCGAGACGGCAAGGGAGTGAATCCCCGGGAGCATAGCAAACTATGTGACCGGG
>NZ_JAJAFY010000038.1:0-47269 GCF_025384885.1 Photorhabdus kleinii | reverse complement strand
GTTTTCTGAATGAGGCTAATGTAAGTCAGCCTCGTAGATTAGACTTCTGCGTTTACAGCAACTAAAAACTGTGGAATCAAGTACCAAAAAATTAATTATCCAACGATAATTAAATAATCTGCCCGGATACAAATGCTATGTCTTCTATCTTTTCACTGAGCCGTTCAGCCAACGCTAAAGCGAATCCCGTGCCATAGCGTTTTTCATCTGCTGTCACATTTATTAAAATACCTTCTCCTTTCAAATCATTTATCAACTCAACCCTAATCGGTAAGCTGGTATGGTCACGCACATCTTCATCAGTATTCACCAACCCTTGCTCTAATAACTCATTGCGAGAATGAAAATGAACGTAGCTAAATGTAGCCTCGAAGGGTGGCCCTCCTAACATGGTTTGTATTTCTGAATATGGAAAACGTCTAAAGGGCAATATTTCTTTTTCAGCATCGAAAGCCTGTCTTGCCAGCATCTGCCAGTTATTAGCAAAGTCAAGATTCAACTTTATCGGAATATGATTAAGGAACAGTCCAAGAGTCAAATCAGCGCCTTCCCTCTCAGGCCTACCGTTAACAGACATCCCTGCGACAAAGCCAATATCTTGTAACTGATGAGCTGTTGTCAGATAGAAACCAGCAAAAAACATACTTTTTAACGGAATGCCCCAATCTGATACATTTTTTAGCAATTGCTTCACTGTTCGTTCCGGCAAGACCAGTACTGCTTTCCTATAATCAGTATCTTGATATCTATCCGTTTTTTCTTTAGCTAAATATTGACTAAAAAACTGTTTCGCCTTGTCGTTACTGAGCGCTTCACGCTCAAGTTTGACAAATTCTGACAATGGTGCTGGTTGCTCCAATAAAACAGACTCGCCAGCTAAATTGGCTTGATACAATCTCAAAAGCTCAAGGATAAAAACAGACTCACTCCAACCATCAAGGATCGCATGATGAAAGGCATAAGCTAACCGAAATTGTCCTTCATTCAATGCCGCCGCATGTACCCTCATTAAAGGAGCCTCTTCAGGATCAAATGGTTGGCTTAACTCAACCATTACTTTTTCGTGACGTGCTGCCAACTGTTCATCATCAAGATTTGTGTAGTTTTCCACTATAAGTGGCAATGATGGTAGTGATTCAACCAATTGCATCACTTCACTAAAAGAGGCCAAATCAAATCTTGTTCTGAGAACCGGGTGCCTTTTGGCTATTGCCTGAAGCGTGTTGTGAAGTATTTTTTCATCCAGTGGCAAGTTGACATCCCGAGCAATAACATCAAGGTAGATTGCTTTACCACTGTATAATCCCTCAAACAGCATCCCTAGCTGCAATCTCGTCGCCGGATAAGCAGTTTCGATATTAACAGGCAACCTTTGCTTATCCGTTTCATTTATCAGTTGGTTCTCATTCTGCTGACTGAGAGCTTCTTCTGTTTGTGCCAAACCGCGGCAAATCCCACACAATGTCGGATTGCGAAATAACGTACCCAGCTCAATCATCAAGCCCTGTTTCTCGGCCTCTGCAATCACCTGGATCGCCAGAATCGAATCACCCCCTAGAGAGAAAAAATCGGCTTCAGGCACTGCGTCGAACGGGCCCAATACTTGTTGCCAAATCTTTGCGAGCAGTGCTTCATCTTCCGTCAGTCCATTACCTGTTTGTTCTGAGAGCACCAAATCTTTACACATCCCCCTAAGTGTCGAGGTACGAAATAAGGTAGAGAGTGTCAGATTGAGTCCTCGTTTTTCGGCTTCCGCGATAACCTTAATAGCCAATAACGAATCGCCTCCCAACGCAAAAAAATCAACATCAGGCACAACGTCAAATGGCCCTAAAATTTGTTGCCAGATCTCTGCCACCAGCGCTTCTGTCATAGAGAGTTCACCAGATACCACCTCTTCTAATCTCTCAGCCTCTTTCCAACCCATCAAAAATCGACGATCCACTTTACCACTGCTTGTTAAAGGTAGCTGTTCATGCTGAATAAACTGACTAGGCCACATATAGCTGGGTAACAACGCTTGAACCCGAGTGATGATAGCTTGCTCAACATCAGTGCTTTTATAAGTTGTATGATCAGTGTGAATTGTATAATGGGCGACCAGTTGTTCAACATGGCGATCACTGTCAATGTTCAGCACAACACAAACAGCGCTCACATCCTGGCAACTTTTTATTGCATGCTCTACTTCTGTCAGCTCAACTCGATGACCCCGCACTTTGACCTGATCATCAAGCCTGCCTACAAACTCAATCAGTCCATCATTCGACAATACCCCTTCATCACCAGTAGCAAACATTCTGGCTCCTGGTTGGGTGGAGAAAGGATCAGGTAAAAAACGCAGGCTGGTTAACCCAGGTTGATATAAATATCCCCGTGCGACAGACTGTCCCCCAATATAAATCTCACCACGCTCACCTGGCCTGACCGGTCTCAACATTTCATCCAATAAGTACATTTCCGCATCGACGATAGGTTTACCTAAGGGAGATTTTATCGCACCAATACTTAACGATGACATAGAGTAACTACTTACCAAGGTTGTTCCTTCAGTCGGGCCATATACGTTATTAAATAAAAAGTACTTGTCTGGTTTCTGCTTTCTGGACAAATATTTAAACGCATGAGTGACTGACATTGCATCGCCACCAACAAGCAATTGAGGTACGCTATCCAGAGCCTCTTCGCGATAATCTACTAATACGTGAAATAAGGCAGGTGTCAGTAGCAATATCGTAATACCATGTTCAACAAGGCATTTCGGCAGCTCATCAATGGCTTGATATGAAGGAGAAGCCAATACCAATGTCGCCCCATTAGTCAATGCTCCCCATATTTCAAAGGCAGAAGCATCAAAAGCCGCAGGTGCTAACTGCAATATTTTTTCATTAGGTCCGAAATGAACGTACTGCTGTTTCTGGCTAACGAGGTTGGCAACGCCATGATGAGTCACTCCCACTCCTTTGGGGCGTCCTGTACTTCCCGAGGTATAGATAACGTAAGCTAGCTGTTGACTGGTAACTTGTGGCAGGATTTTTGGCACTACAGATTGGATTTCATCGATATAAACAGTGGCAACATTTTCAATGACCGTTGAATCTTTCATCATGGTTCGAGTCAACACCAACCTTGCACGCGAGTCCGTTATCATATAACGAAGTCGCTCAGTCGGATAATCGGGTGGTAGTGCTAAATAAGCAGCACCAACTTTAAGCGCAGCCAACATCGCTATGATCATGTCAGAAGAGCGCTCAATATAGATTCCAACCACATCTTCAGCCCCGATACCTGACTCCACTAGTCGATAGGCAAGTTGGGTAGCACGGTCTTGCACATTTTGGTATGTCATTTCTACATGATGTGCACTAATGGCGATCTTATGAGGAGCATTCTCAACCATCGCATCAAATTGTTCATGCAACACTATGAGTTCTTTCATTATTTATTCCTATGAATAATGTGCAGCAGTCAATTTGACTGGCAAGCGATGGTAACCAGATAGAAAAGTCGAATAGATAGGACTGGGTTCTCCATTCAAAGAGATCTCATCAACGAGCTCCACAAGCGCCTCCAGCAGTGCAGTAATTTCTATTCTAGCAAGGGCGGCACCAAGGCAAAAATGAGCCCCATATGAAAAAGAAATATGTCGATTATCACTCCGATTCAGATCAAGCTGATTGGGTTTAGTAAAAACAGTTTCATCGAAGTTAGCAGACCGATTCCAAACAATGACAACATCACCAGCCCTAATCTGCTGACCGCCTAATTCAACACCTACCGTTGCGGTCCGACCACCATGTAAAGCCGGCGTGGTCCATCGCAACAACTCCTCTACTGCCTTACTAATTTCTGCTTCACCTCGTCGCAATTGAGCCCAGCATTCTGGATATTCGGCAAATGCTTTTATGATCCCTATCAATGCCAACCGAGTTGTCTCATCGCCACCCAGTAACACGCTATAGCAATTGAAGACTAATTCTTCTTCTGTTAATATCAGGGAGTCTTGAGTCATTGCTATCAAGTTACTGACAAGATCATCTTCCAATGGCTCGATTTTGCGAGTCTGAACACATTTATAGAAATACATCAACACTTCATTTCTGGCAAGGCGGGTATCTACTTTATCAACTGACAAAGAGTTCGAAGCCAGTGCTGCACTTGCATTGACAAATAGTTTTGCTCGATCCGATTCTGGAATTTTTAAAATGTCACATATGGCTGCTAACGGAATATGTGGTGCTACATCAGTGGCAAAGTCACATTGCCCGGATGCCACCGCATTATGTACAAGCTCATGCATCGCATTTTTGATTATTTTCTGTACCGACATCAGGTTTTTAGGGCTGAAAGACTTTAACAACTCTTTACGGATTTGACGGTGTCTGTCTCCATCAGACACTGCAAGCATGCGACCACCCGCTGTGTCTCCATCATGTAACAGTGTAGCCATGACATTTCCACGAACAGAGGTAAAGGTTTGGCTATCACGGTAAACCCGTATAGTTAACTCATGGGTGCTGACAACCCAAAATCCTGATTGACCATTGACCGCAGGATGCCAAGCGACAGGTGACTCATTACGTAATTGCCGCCAGATATTATCTATATCAGGACGTAAATGAGTCAGGGGGTCCGTGAGATTTATGTTATCCGGCACTTTAGCTACATTTGAAATAAGACTCATATCGCCCCCAATTCATGCGCATCAAGAATTTGAACTTCTTCACTGTCCATAAATCGAACATGAAAACGCAAGCACTGCCCCATACGCTGATAAATATCCAGAAATGCCTTATGGTTATCCACTTTGCCCAACACCATGTTAATTTCATTGGTTTGTGAGCCTCCCGGCAAAGTAGTTCCTGCCCACACATATGGGCGATATGACGATACACCATCAAGAGAGAGAAGCTCATCTTCCCCATTAATTCGGAGAATTTCACATGGACGTGTTGGCGCAATATGGCAGATATTGAAATAGACGTGCTCAGGATTGAACACAGGGAGATCAATCATTTTTCCCAGCGCTAATCGTGCAGCCATTTCAAGCAGACTAATATTGAGGCTGATTTTGGCCATCTCGTTGATACCCCCGCCCACTCGACCATTCACTTCAATGATCCTAGGTCCCTGCTCGGTCAACTTCAGCTCGGTATGGGTGATCCCCCGATTAACTCCTAACACTTTGATGGCACTTGACGTTAATGCATAAATTTGGTTTTGTTCTCTATCACTTAAGACTGATGGCCAGATATGACCATATTCACGAAAAGGGGGACTAAGTGGCATCTTGCCGGTCACATTTATATGCTTAATCTCTCCGTTAACCACCAAGCTTTCAACCGAGACATAGTCGCCAAAAGGCAACGATGGCCGCCCCCGGAGGAACTCCTCCAATACCAGTGAACGACCACCATCAAATCCAATCTGTTTATTTGAAAGCAGTTTTTCTACAAGTCTCTTTCCTGTTTGCGTATCTTCAATAAAATAAGTATCGATGCTGCCACCACCATAGGCTGGTTTTAACACTGCGGGAAGACAAACCTGTTCAACAGCTTGCTCCCAATCTGACACAGTGTTAATGAGGTAGAATCTTATCGACTCAATGCCAGCCTCTTGTAAAGCCACTCGTTGCTTATTTTTGTCAGTAAGTCGATATGCCGTTTCGAGATCGTGAAAAGGCAAATTCAAGTGTTTTGCCAGCGTAGCTGTAAGACGTAAGGCACGCTCACTAAATGTCACAATCCCCGCAGGATTAAGGAGAGCGAGTTCTGATACCGCCCTTTCAATATCAGAACCATCAACTACGTGACCAAATCGTGAGAAGTAGGATATACGCTCTCTTGTGTGTTCGTTTGAATTGATAACAACTACAAGTGGTGCAACCCCATTCAATTCAGTGACAATATCTTTGGGAAGGGCTGCGCCTTCATCATAAATCACTATCAGGGGTTGATTATCAAAGGATTGTGGGTCATTACGCAGAGAAACCGGGCGCATATCGGTCCAAACTTCTTCAATCCATTTTTTACATGCTTCTTGCGTCCCACTAAAACCGGTCGCTCGCCATCCGGTAGCGACAGGCCATTCAGAATGAACACAGGCATATTGCTCTTCATCATTTATTACAACCAAATATTCATCCGTCAAACCTTCAAAACTGGATGAATACTTCATTTGTGTTTGGGTATTTTCATCACTCATTAGTGCAGACTTCCTTTTTTAAGCAAGCTTGATGGATACACAAATAAATGTCGTAAAGCTGATCTCGATAATAGAAGTGATCTCCAGGGAACATGACTAATTGGAAAGAATCATGTGTCAGCGATTGCCACTCTTGTAAATGATATGGGCTCACCCACGGGTCACGATCACCGCCGATGGCTAAAATAGGGCAATGTACCTTGCCACTGGCTTGTTTGTGCTCAGCCACCAACAAATAATCAGCACGCAATACAGGCAACATGAGATCAATCACATCCTCATGAAGCAGTTTCTTATCTTCATTTCCTATATTGGTTTTTAGCTCTTCAATCCAGGCTTCCCGGCTCATGCGGAGTATCTCTTCTGGCACCATGCCATTCAAATGTGGTGGACGTGCTGCTGATAAAACCAAATATTCAACGGTTCGGTTAGCTTGTTCTAAAAGTAATGCCAATTCATGACATAACAATGCTCCCATACTATGACCAATAAGAAGAAGAGGATCCTGTGTATACAGCAATACATCTTTTGCCGCTGTAGCCGCCAAATCTCTTATACATACAGGGAGTGGTTCAATACTTCGAGAACCTCGTCCCGGATACTGAAGCACCAGCACTCGATAACTACCAGCCAACAGTTGCTGAACCCAGTCGGTCATAGAATAAGCACTGCCGCCGCCAAAAGGCGCAATCACAACAGTCACTGTCGTTTGCTCCTGATCGCAGTAATTCCATAATCCTGGCGTCAGTTGAACACGTTTCATTCCAGCGTCTCTCCGGAAATTTTCAATTTGGGATCACTCCAATATGTAGCTATCCAATCCAGGCATTCTTGTTCTGATCCCGAAAAACCCACATTTTGCCACCCTACCGGTAATGTCCGCCCTTCTGGCCAAATGGAGTACTTACCTTCTTTGTTACATACCACTCTGTAATTCATGATGTTTCGCTCCGCCGTTTGATAGTCACCACTTGATCCGCCAGAGCAAGCAGGTCAATATTTTGCGAGGCTACAATCCAGATCCCCGACCACTTTTTAGGCAGTGCTAACCATATGGCTCGGGCTGTATCAGTATCCAGAGATGAATCGCAATCATCGACGACATAAACTTCAGCTGAATGGCATAACATACGGGCTAATGTCAAACGTTGGCGCTGGCCTCCTGATAACTGTTTGACACCACCAGAACCCAGCACAGTATCAAGCCCTTCAGGAAGAGCAGATGAACCTGGTTTCAGATATACTGCCGCTAACGCCCGCTCCATGATTTCATCACTGACAGAGACGTTACCCAGCGCCAAGTTATCTCGAACAGTACCGCCAACAAAGCCAGCACCTTGACGGGCATAAGTAACTTTAGGGCTTTGCCACCAATCGGCGTCTCCACAAACTTCTTTGTTATTCCAAAGCACACTTCCTGATAAGTGTCGTTCCAGCGCTAGCAGGCCGCGAAGCATACGACTTTTACCAGAACCGACTTCTCCATTAACGACAATGAGTTGATTGGGTGTGGCTGTAAACGAAATAGGTTGTGTATCGCTATTGCAACAAAGCCCCCTCACCGTCAGTGATTTCAGCATGTCATCAGCAATAAGGACTTCTCTAGCAGGCTTCTCTGTCTGTAACAGTGGCTGAATTCGCTCGTAGCAGACATCGGCATTTTTATAGTTAGCCAATGCGCGACCGAAAAAGAAGATCTGCTCACTGACCCAACCGATATAAGTCAAAAACAGAGCCAATTTACCAATAGTGAAATCACCACTGACAATTCGGGTACTGACAACAATCAAGACAATAGATGTACCTAGCATCACGATGTTACGAAATAACCCCGACAGCAGATCAGTGAACATTTGGTGCTTTGCCTGCACCGTCCGACGACGTTCAAAACTTGCCGAAAGTCGTTCAATATGCAGATCCAACTTTCCACCAAGGCGAAGGTCACGGATTCCTGCCAGTATATCGGTGATACGACCCGCAATTTGGCCTTGATATTGACGTTTCTCTTCCTGTAATGCTCCGACCTTATGCTTGATAACTACGCCCAACCACAAACCACCAACCATCGGCAAAAGCGCCAATGTTGTCACAATGTCGGTACTTAGCAACACGACAAGTGCTATCAACAATAGTACCGCCCGGTAGAAGAAATCCGCTGTCCAACCGAGAAAGGAGGCTACTTCATCGCTGTCATTACGAATACGGTTGAGCATATCCCCTTGAGAAAGACGCAGGTCCGCACCAGAGTGACTGCAATTTATTCCCTCCAGAATGCGTTGTTTAAGATATGCGCTGACCTTAAAAATAAGTGTAAAATCAATCTGTAAGCCAAAAATCAGTATCACTGAGCGTAGTACCATCGTGCCTACCGCCAATGCCAATAGCCACCAAACCGCTGAGCCTATAGGATCGATAACAGCACTATCAAGAAGCCGGCTGATGGCAAAACCAACGACCAAAGGTAAGCCATGGATCATTGTCCATATAACCATGCTGGTGAAGTAAAGAAAGGAAAATCTGTGCACTAAACTCAGTAAAGCAGGCAACATTTTTGATGGGAAAAAGAGGGTTAACCCCGTCATGATATAAGTTCCCTATTTTTTGTTAACGTTTTGATCTCTGCGCCATGAAGGAGTTCCTCGACACGGCCTTCATTCATGATAATGACTTGGTCAGCAGTGGATAATGTATGCAGGCGATGGGCAACGATGATAACGGTACGATTAGCGCTAATTTTTTCCAGTAATCTCATCCAACTCTGCTCAGTACGAGGATCTAGTAGAGAAGTACCTTCATCGATAATGATTAATTGTGCGTCTTGAAGCATGGTTCTTACCCCGGCAATCATTTGAACTTCCCCTCCCGACAATAAACGCCCCCCGACACCCACCAAAGTATCCAGCCCCTCTGGTAATGTCTTCGCCCATTTATGGATCTCTAACTCTTCGAGCGCGTGCCAAATTGCATCATCTGAAATGCTGTTATCGAACAGGGTTAAATTTTCACGTAGCGTTGCTGAAAATAAATGCGCCTCTTGGCTTAACACCGCCACACGACTGGCAAATTCATCAGGATGAATGGAAGTGACCTCAACACCAGCAAGGGTAACCCGTCCGCTATCAGGCTGAGCCAACCCACACATGAGATTTAGTAATGTGCTTTTACCTGCCCCCGTGCGCCCCACAATGCCTACTTTGCTTCCAGCGCCCACACTGAAGCTAACGTTATGTAAGACTTGTTTACCCTGATCTTCATAACGAAAGTCAACCTGATCAAATTGAACTGACAAGGGGCCTTCTGGTAGCTGATTCTCTACACTGTCGTGATTGACTTTCTCCTCATCTCGTAACATCTTGACTATCAGTGATAAGGTCGCAATCAATCGTTGTACCTGATCTACTTCCGAAGACATGTCTTCCATTGGTTCTCTGAGTCGGTCAACATAAAGATAAATCATGGTTAACGTACCAATACTGATACTGTTATGACCGAGTAATTGCAGCCCAAATCCAAAACCCAGACCAAAACTCAAGGCAAAAAATAGCTGGGTAATCGGCCAAAATATGCGTCCGCTGACATAGGCTTTACGTTCTATTTTTAATAAGCCAGAAAGCATCTTCTGTAGTTGCAAAGCAGGCCAACGGCTCCTTCCCAATGAATGCAAATCATCTTGTGCGGCAAGAGTATCGCCGATAAAACCAAATATGTGCGCTCTCTCTTCACGGGCTTTTTTCCATCGCACTACTGCGAGGTTAGTAAGTTTCACCAGAACATAAGCCACAACGAGAACCAACACGGTAATTGCGATACCTATTTCTGGGATAATAGAAAACAAAATCACCAAAGTGCCTAATGCTAATGCGATATTTCCTATAATCCGGAATCCGGATTCCGCAATAGTTTTTCCAATGATGTCCGCATTCCCCTCTATCTTTTCAAGGAGCTTACCCTGAGCTTCACTTTCAATTTGCAGGATAGACCGATTGTGCACAACATGATGAAATAGCTGACGCCTAAGTGCATCGGCAATACCCCAACCTGCACTGGTACTGCAATAACTGGTAACCAGACCAGCGATAACACCGCCAAAAGAGATGATTGCGTATCCCAAAGCCAAGAGGACAAGCTCATAAACGAAAGTACCTGCGGTAGCTTTATCGATGTAATGACGGATCACAAATGGCCCCACTAAATCGCAAACAAGTGTGACAACTAATGCCAGGAAAGTACCAATAATGGCTTTTTTCATTGTCCGGGCGCTCTGCCAAAGCAACTTAAAACCTGTTAATGGGTTAGGAGAGTTCATACCTTGCATATTCGTTTGTATTTTCATATTAATTTTTATGAGTTATCCGTTCATTAAATTCAGATAGGACCGTTTTCATTTGCTCTTTTGGCATGACATCACCTGCAAATTGAGCACGAATTTCCATCTGCCCATCATTCACACTGATGTTAAAACAAAGCAAATAATCCATCGGTGTTACCCGAGGCTTCCAGTAACCCGTTCCCTCTGTGGTAATATCAATAAAGATCGGATTAACTTTCTCCTCATCAGGCGTATTCAGAAATAAAAGCTCTCCTTCAAAATCCAGTCTTAATTGTGGTCTAGGAATTGCCTTTAATTTTTCGGTAATTTGAGGATTAACAGAAAGATAGCGAAGTGCTTCAAAGCCGAACCCTCGAGCAGGTACCTCACGTAACAGCCGCGCCACGTCAGTTGCATGTTCATTAAAACTGCGTTCCATCGAAAAGGGCAACAGGAACGGAAAACCACATGTAAACCAGCCGATAGTGCGTCCTAAATCAACCTCGTCGAATAGGTCTTCTCGACCATGTCCTCCCAACTCAACAAGGATATTGTTAGCACTGGAAGGAAAATGGCTTTCTAAAGACCGAGCAAGCAGAGTCAGTAATCGGGCAAGTACGGGAAGTTGACTGTGCTCAGATGGTTTTAAAAACTGCTGAGTCTGTACTTCATCAAATACTGTTGTTTGCTCAACCATATTCGCCTCAATGCCAATAGCATCCGTACTTATTAACTGCTGTGCTTGTTCATAAGGTTGTGAAAGCCAGTAATGAACACCAAACAACTCTGGATCATCCTGCACCAATCGGTGTAAACGCCTGGCCCAAGCGAGATACGAAGTTGTCGGAATATCTAATTCATGGGCTTTAGCTCCTCCAAGCAACGCCGCTAAATCCTCTGTAAGTAAATCCCAGGAATAAGGATCGACTACCAAGTGATGAACTATAATCAACAACTTATCCGGCAAATTATGAGCAGTCCGATAAAGTTGTATGCGGCAAATTGGCCCATTTAGCAGATCTAACGACTCATGACCTATATTCGCTAACTCAGTAATTTTCTGCGATAAGCTATTTGGGGCTATCTGCTGCAATTCAAATTGTTCGATTGCGATACGGGCTTGCGGGTTAATTCCTTGCCACCTCCCCAATGCAGTAACTATAAAGCTGACTCCCAAAATAGGGAATCGGGCTAATAGCGCTGATGCCGTCAGTTCAACAGTCTCCAATGACAAAGTGCGACTAAGTGTAAACAACACACCATGATTACAATGATTTTCATTTGGATTATCACGCTCAAAAAAGGCATGCTGAGCTGGTGTCAAAGGGGCCAGATCACTTAATTCATTCGGTGCATGTCTGACTTTGGTTAGTGCGCTCTTCCACTTGGCTAATAACGCATTAATTGCAGCTTCATTATGACGGAAGGGGGTGTATTCAAGGGTAATAGTTAGTTTCCCATCAACGATGGCCGCATTGATTTCCCATTCCAGTGGACGATGTCCCGTTGCTGCCCGCCGCATTCCAATATCTTCTTCTACACTGAAAAAGCCATCATTCTGCTGCTTCGTATTGAAGCGCCCTAAGTAGTTGAATCCAATGTTTGGATTCTTCTCCATAACATAAGTTTGTTGTAAATGGGTCTTGATATAGGGACTAGCTTCAATCATTGCAGTCGCAACTTCGACTACCGTAACCACAGCGTTGACTGGTAGCACAAAGGGACCTATTGTTGTAAACCAACCCACAGTTCGCATTACGTCAATAGACTCGTTTTCCTCTTGCCTGCCATAACCTTCTAACTCAATCAAGAGTTGACCGTTACCCTGCTCAACAGCAATTGTATTTGCAAGTCCCGTCAAGAGAACGGCAGGGACTCCTCCATTAGGCACTAATGCCGAAATTTCCCGAATATATTGTGTTTCTGACTCAGATAACTTGACTTCAGCAACCGAACGTTTGCCATAAAGGTTACTTACATTACTATTCACCTGTACCATATCAATTGGTGCGGTTAACTGGATCGGAAGAAGTATTTGGGGAGATGTTGCTGCTTGTTGCTGAGCCCAATAGAGATATTGCGTGCTTTTTCTCGGTAACCTCGGCATTTCTTTTTGAATAATAGCCTGATACGCAGTTTCAAGATCTTCCAGCAAGATTTGCCAGGAAACTTGATCCACAATTAAGTGATGTAATGTCAGCAAAACTCGAAAATCATCCAACATCACAATTCGTAGTAACGGTCCTTCCTCGATTGATAACGATGCATGAGCCTTATTGGCGATGGTTTCTTCCGAACAATCTGATTCAGCAAACCAAAGTAAGTTGTCATGAGGCGAGCGCAAAGCTTGATAATGCTTCCCTTTCTTTTTGGGGAAACAAACACACAATTGTTCATGGTGCTCAACTAGCGACTGTATCGCCAGGGATAATGCATCTGCATTTAACTGCTCCCTTGTACTGATAACATGTGACTGATTCCAATGGTGCTGTTCAGAAAACCGCTGCTCGAAAAACCATTGTTGGATTGGTGTCAATGGTGCTTTTTCTATACGCGGAATTGAATTTGCTGCCATTTCGTCTTTGGCACTCGCCAGTTTTGTAAGTGAAGCGATAGTTGGATGTTCAAGTAAATGACGAGGGCGTAAGTTGATCCCCAAAGAGCCTGCCTCATGTATCAGCCGGATACCAATAATGGAATCCCCACCCAAAGCGAAAAAATCATCCATAATGCCCACTTTAGCTAGTTTGAGGTATTTACACCATAAATCACAAAGCTGTTGCTCCAACTTGGTGCGAGGTGCAATATAAGAAGCAGATTCAGATTGTTGTTGTGCCAGTGCCTTTAATTGGTTACGATCGACTTTACCATTGGCATTACATAACAGCGCATCAAGAAAATAAAACCTGCTCGGCACCATATAATCCGGCAATTGCTCAGCCAAAAATTTACTCAACGATTTGGCATCCACAACGGCATCACTCGGCTGCGTCACGAAAGCGCTTAATTGCTCAAAGCCACCCATATCAACAAGTTCAACTGCACACATCGCTACATCTGGATAGCTTGCCAGTACTGCTTCAATTTCTCCAAGCTCGACGCGTCGGCCGCGAATCTTCACTTGGTTGTCGGACCTGCCAAAGCACTCCAATATGCCATCCTCTCGCCAACGACCACGGTCGCCCGTCCGATACATACGAGCACCTAGGACAGGCAGAAATGGGTCAGGCAGAAAAGCTGCCGCCGTGAAGCGATTACTGCCGATATATCCCCGCCCGACATTCGGTCCACCAATGAAAATTTCACCACCGATCATTGGAGGAACAAGTTGAAAATCTTTATCTAATACATAAATTGTCACGTTTGGCAAAGGTGTACCCACTGGACAATATAGCCCATCAAACTGTTCTTCGACCCTTCCTTGAGTCACATCATCGGTGCACTCAGCGGGACCATAAGCATTTAGCAGTGTCACCGTTGGTATACACTGATGCCAACGACGTGCCAGCTCCGTGCTTAACACTTCTCCGGTTGAGATCATCCCACGTAGCTGTCGCTGAACCAGCGTCTTCAGTGAAATTGATTTTTCAAGGATATCCAGGATGACTGCGATGAGAGAAGGAACCAGTTCAATATATTCAAATTTCTGCTCAATAATGTATTGAATTAACTCTTGAGGATCTTTTACAACATCATCAGAGACAATAGAAACCGTCGCACCTGCGGTCAATCCGGTAAACATTTGCCAAACTGAGATATCAAACGAAATGGGTGCTGTTTGCGGTAATACCACTCCTGGTTTCAATTCACAGTTTTGGACCCGAAATGCCAGTAAATTAAGGAAGGAACGATGTTCAATTCCTACACCTTTGGGAAAGCCTGTCGAACCTGAAGTAAAGATTACATAAGCTAATTCGCTTGGTGATGGCTCAGTTACCTGCTGATTAAGTAACTTTATCTCATCATCCACTAAAGCCGGGCTTTGAAAACTAAGTTCACTGAATGAGAGCCAAACTATCTGCGGCATATCCACAACATGATCTGCAATCAATGCTTTCGCATGTTTTAGCATATTCTGTTGCCGGGCTTTCGGTAAAGTTGGATCAATGGGTAAGTAAGCACCACCAGAGAAGAAAATACCAGTAGCAACAGCAATAAACCGAGCACTGCGTGGTGCTGAGAGCGCCACAATATCATCGGCACTAATGCCTGCATTTTTTAACTTCAATGCTACCGATGACGCCAACCGAAATAGTTCCCGATAGGTAAGCGACTCTGTTTCATCACGGAGAGCTATCGCATGGGGAGTACTTTCCGCTTGCTCCAATACTCGCCGATAAAACGATTTTCCTGAACCATAATCAGGTTGCGAATTGAATCTGTCTAGCAATTTTGTTTGCATCGCCTCATCAACGATAGCCATATTATTCAGACAGATGTCGAGATCGAAAAGTCCCTTGTTTAACAGTGTAGCGATACCTGTCGCCAAATGATGAAGCGTCTGAGCCTCAGCAACAATTCCACTAACACTAACTACACCATCAATAAGCTCGATAGCTATCCCAGTTTCCGTCTGAGCGCAATTAACGACAATAGGCATGAAATGCTCCAAGAACGGCATCAACAGCGCCTTGTCTATCGATCCATGATTAATAGCCTCAACAGCAGCCATGCGAACATTGCTTAACCATTCACGAAAAGTCACAGCAGGAGGTACAGTCAATAAGACAGGCAAACGCTTGCCTTGTTCTGTGTTAATATGCAATACAACAGAGGATACGCCCCCAATACGGCGCAACACGATACTAGTCACTGCCGCCAAAATTGCCCATGTCAGCAATTCAGAGTTGCCCGCTACTTGTTTCAGCCGGTCAGTAACGGTGGAGGAAAGCAGACATTGCGCACTTACTAGAGATCCCTCATGGTGAGGAAAAATATCTGCGGTTGCGGCAGCGGCCTTAGTTAAATCACCAACCCGCATCAGCCAGTATTCACGATCAATCAGCTTCATAGTTGTCATTTTTTATCCACATCTAGAACTGAAAATCTGGAATATCGCTAAGAACATCGTCTTGACCATCAAACAAAACGCAAAGAGTGGTTTCTTCGCCTAATGTCATCAGCCGTGTCAGTGCATCTATATAAATATTCAACCAGCGAGAAACCGTGTCTTGTGAGAAAAGGGAAGCGGAATATTCCAATCGCGCTTGAAGTTCATCACCATATTCAATACAGGTAAGATTGAGCGGATATTTTGCTCCATTAGGATCGACATCCAACAATTCAACAGCGGCTCCATTTCCCCCTAATACCCTAATAGGATCAACATCATTCTGAAAATCAAACATTGTGAGATGATAGGGGGTATTTGCCATCAGTTTCTGGATTCGATCAGCAGGAAATGCACTGTGTGAAATCGCGCTGAGCGATGCCTGCCTAACCGCATTCAGCACTATGTGAAATGGCTGGTGTGGATCAAGCTGTGCACGCACAATCACTGTATTAACATAACAACCAATGGTGTTTTCATCTTTCAGTTGTCGGTTAGCCACCGGCATAGCAACACAAATATCACGCTGCGCACTTATCTGCCATTGTAATGCTACCCAGGTTGTCAACATTAGCATTTGCACCGTTACGCGAGAATTCATCGCTATCAACCTCAACCTCTCGGTAACATCCTTCGATATCATCACAGGTAAATTAGCTCCCCGGAGGTCAGATGCTGTCCCTCCCTCACCATCACAAGGCAAAAGCAGAATTGGGATGTTTGCCAAATATTCGTACCAGAAAGCCTCCAATTTTCGACCCTGTTCACTTTCAAGTAAGGTATATTGCTCCATAGCATAATTTAAATAATCGTTCACAGGCGGGGATATCTTGCCACCACTAAGAGCTGCTAATACCAATCGCCATGACCAGCCATCAAAAAACAGGTGATGAAAATTCAGCAATAGTGCTTGACGTACTCCATCGCTAAAATTCACTTGCAACAGTTCGAATCGTGTGGGAGGAATACCATAAGGTGAGAGCGGCGCTTCAACCATCTGCCGGAGACGCTGAGTCAAAACGGGCATGCCCGTTGCAATAGTGTATTTTGTTAAATCGACTTCACTATGAACCAGTTTGACCGGCATCGGAGGATGGATTACCGGGTTAACGCCTTGTTCGTTGTATTCCAGACTACAACGCAGCATCAGCTGCTGTAAGACAAGCTCAGTTAGCGTTTTTTCCAGCCAAGCAACATCCGCCTCCGCATTGATAAGCAAAACAGCGGGAACATTATAAGCGCCAGATTCATCAGCAATTTCCGTTGCCGCCCAAATTGCTAATTGCTGACCAGAAAGTACATGCTCATTGTTCCTCGTTTCCATCTCCGGTGTTGTAGATACGGAGGATAATTGAACATTGTCTTTCACCAATTGATAAAACTCGTTCAGATCCAGGCAATCCAACAAATCCATCAATTTCAGATCCGTACCTAATGCCGCGTTCAGTCGAACCACAAGTTGCTCACCATTAAGTGAATTGCCTCCGGCCGCAAAAAAATCATCGTCAAGTGTTAATTTCGGTTCTTTCAGCACTTCTCTGACTTGAGTCAACAGTATCTCTTCAACATTTTCTCCTGAATTTGATATCGAAGTGTGCGGTACAACGTCAGAAACCATAGCAGGGTTCTCAATAGTCTCTGGCCAGCAATAGGTGACCACAAAAGGAGCAAATGGCAGTTCAATACGACAATTGATCTTGCGTTCACACCCTTGCTGCCAATCCAAATTAGCGCCATTGACAAACCAATCTCCAAGCAATGTCAACAAAGATCTTTCACTATCATATGACTGATAACCCAACGTGTTAATGGCTGTTGCAAGCTCACCACAACGACTGAATCTCACCAAGCATAGTTCAACCTGTTCTTGCAACAAGGTTTGCAAACGCTGGTGATCAAATGTTGAATCAGTGACTAGTTCATCAGCAAGACGCAATGCATCAACAAATTCAAGACCACCATCGACGACCTGTGCAGCCAATTTCCCCACACCGTAGGCCAGTAACAAGTCAATTGTCACCCCAAACGCTGTCAATACCGCGTGATGTCCCAACAACCAAATAATCCAACGCTGCCGAAGCGTCCAAGTTTTCCTTGAACATAAGTTCTCTGCTTGTTTTATTACACGATGAAAAGCCGGAAATGTTTCTCCTCGTTTCATCAATAGTTGAATATCTATTGGAGAGCATTCATCAAAAATAAGACCAACAGATAACGAAGATGATGGTGAAGATAGTGAGATTGAACCGTGGTTCGTGAGTTGCTGCACTAAATGCGAAATAGATGAAGCCACGCAGCTCCAACGATATGGGAAATGCTCCCGTCCCAACATTAATATATCGGCAATCTCGTCAATTGATGCTTCGGTTGAGGATAACGCATTAGTTATAGCACTTAGGTAAGTGCTGAGATCTTGTGTCGTCTGTGCCGATATCAGCACCAACCTCTCATTTATTTCGTATTTTTTGTGCCTTAAAGTTGAGGGAGCCTCTTCAACGACTAAATGCACATTAGTACCACTTAGCCCAAACCCACTGATTCCCGCGCAGTAAGGACGCTGACCTTGACGTGGCCACGGCTCACAAGAGGAAGAGACACGTATCGGCAGCTCTTCTGTAGATCTACACAATGGATTCAACTGTTGGAAGTGAGCCGTAGGGAAAATCTGACCAGTGCGGAATTGAGCTATAATACGAACAAGCCCCGCCAACCCAGCCATACCACTTAAATGTCCAAAATTACTTTTTACAGAAGAGATAACACAAGGCTCCTGCTGCACTCCATAGGCGGCAAATGTATCGACTAAACCTTGCACTTCTATCGGATCACCAATTTTAGTCCCCGTACCATGAGCTTCTATGTAACCAATATCAGTAGCTGTGACCCCTGCTTGATGCCATGCTGCCGTAATCACCTCGGTTTGTGCGATGCTGCTAGGTGCAGTGATACCATTGCTACGGCCACCGTCATGATTAATCGCACTCCCTCGTATGACAGCATGGATAACATCATTATCTTGATGTGCACGACTCAACCGTTTAAGCAGGACAAAACCGCCTCCTTCCCCAAATCCAGCACCATCAGCCATTGCATCGAAAGGACGGCATCGATCTGTCGTTGACTCAACCCCTAACCCACTTGAGTTCTCACTACGCTGAGGCAAGGTGCCTAAAACAAGTTCACAGCCTCCTACCAGAGCAAAATCAGCCTCCCCTGTCAGAATTTTGTTCCGTGCTTCGTGAAGTGCGACCAAAAATGATGAACATCCCGTATCTATGGCATAAACTGGGCCACGCAGATCAAGCAGATACGCAATGCGACCTGCTGAAAAAGCATGCAAGCTACCGATAAAAGCGAACGGATTGGCTTTTCCCTGTACTGACAACGACTGAAAAAGATCTGGATGTGGCCCGCCATGCGCAGCAACAAGTACTGCTGTACGCGCATCTGATAACTCTTTCAGAGTGTATCCCGCATTGACAATCGCTTCTGTAGCCAGTTGGAGCCCTATGCGTTGTTTGGGATCGATATATTCAGCTTCACTTAGTGCAATACCAAAATAACGATGATCGAACCCTGTAATTTCATCAAGCCATCCCCCCTCTTTTTCATTACCTGTAAGAACCTGCCCCGTATTGACCACCCGACTTTCAGGTATTGGGCGAATGCAATCCCGACCATCAGCCAGAATATCAATCAATTCACGCCAATTTGAACATTGTGGTAACCGAAAAGAGACGCCAATTATGGCGACCGCATCATCTGAATATAGTGTCGTCACAGCTGTACCACCTTAGTTTTATTGGGAGCTGTGCTCTCGCCACCGAGCACTTTGGCTAAGGACTCAATGGATGGATATTTAAATAGTTGGGCAACAGTGAGATTTGGAAAATGACGACGTAATCGCCCAAAAACCACTAACGACTTGAATGAGTCACCTCCCGATTCCAGGAATTTAGCCTGCATATCAATATCATCACGCTTAAGCACTTCACGCCAAATATCTAAGATAAGCTTTTCTATGTCATTACGAGGAACGGTAACATCAGAAGAAATCGATTCAACAGTATTAACAGAAGCCTGCAAACGCTCTATATCAAGCTTTCCATTAGCATTAACAAGGATTTCATCAATATTGTAGATTCTGGATGGAATATGACTGGCCGGTAATCGGGTAGCTAAGTTTGAAAGTAGTTCATTTTCTCTCACAGTACCCACAACATAAGCAACCAGTTCATCAATCTGGTGAAACTCAGATTTTACACTTGTAACAACAACCTGCTTAATCCCAAGTTCAGCAAGCAAGGCATTCTCAATCTCTTTAGGTTGGATTCGATATCCACGGATTTTGAGCTGGCGATCTACGCGCCCGATAAATAAATAGTTGCCTTGCTCGTTTTGTTTAACCAAATCACCACTGGCATAAAACCTACGTCCAAAGATATCAACAAAGTGAGTTTCTGTCAGATCTTGATCCCCATGATAGCCTCTGGCCAACGCACGCCCCCCTATATATAGTTGCCCCACTTCCCCGAAGGAAACTGGTCGCCTGGCGTCATCCAGTACAGCTATTTCAACGCCATTTAAGGGCTTACCGATTGGAATTGAGTCATTGCCCAGGAGTGTTCCATTCAGCTGATGCATTAATACACCAATAGTCGTTTCCGAAGGGCCATAGTGATTAAATATTCTCAGATTGGGGTTCGCTGCAAATAAAGTTTTAGCAAGTGCCGAAGTTAGTTCTTCCCCACCAATAATAAGTACTTTTTCAGGTAGTAATTCCGCAAGGTTACCTTCTCTGGATAACATCTCTAATTGCGAAGGCGTGCATTTCAACATCTCAATTGAAAATTTACTTATATGCTTAGCAAGCGCGATTGAGTCCAGCATCATTTCTCGATTGATAAGCTCAAGGGTACGACCTGTTAGCAGAGCAACGAAAATAGACGTATTACCAAGATCCGAAGCAAAAGTTGTTGTACTCGCCAAACTGGAGGGTATTGGTGATACGCGCTCAACAAATGCCGAGACGTAATTCATGATACTGCTGTGTTCAATTGCGACAAGTTTGGGAATTCCTGTTGAGCCGGAAGTTGATACCAAATAAGCCAAATCACCGGCTTTGCGACCTGATACCGGAATGTATTCCTGTGACTCTAATATTTGTCTATCAAGATTAATGTAAGAATGGTGCTCAATACGTCGGCAGTTCAAATCATTAGTTAATACTTTAACCCCGCCTGCACGCTCTATTAATTCATTAATTCTACTGTCGGGTTCACTGACCTCTAACTGAATATATGCAGCGCCAACTGCCCAGATAGCCAATGCAGCTACAAGACTTGTAGTAGATCTTTCCATAAAAATTGCCACAACATCACCATTTACCACTCCTTGTGAAATGAGTAATTGAGCAATGGCACCAGCCTTCCCTGCCAATTCTTTATAAGTAAGCGCAATGTTGTCATGGCGTACAGCATATAATGAATTTGAAGTGGCTACTGAATTGGCAAAAAGATCTGCACAAGTTCTTGATTCTGTCAAAGTGTTCCATGTTTGCATCTCATGTCCTCATTTGGCAGGGAAAAATTGCAATGCATTGGTGAAGCCATGATCACATAGACTTTGCGTGATCCACTAAACGGTTCCCTACCGTGGGCAACAGCAAGGTTGTCAACAACCGCCACATCACCGTTCTTCCAATCCGGGTACACTGTCTCCGCATCAATAGCGGCTCGAATTTCAATTAATGTGGATTCGCTGATAAGAGTACCGTCGCCATATTTCGCCATTCGTGGAAATATCCCCGCACCGAGTGCAGCTTCCAAAGCAAGCTGAACTTCTTCAGGCAAACTGGAAGGATGGAACAGATTCGCTTGATTAAACCAGCTTTCTTCCCCAGTGTAAGGATGAGTCACAACACCTTGTACAACCTGCCGTGTGATTAACTGCTCTTCATCTAGCCACTCAAAGTCAACACCTTCAGATCTGAGTTTCTCTTCAACTATTCTCCTTTCCTCAGTCTGAAATACTTGCTGCCAAGTTAAGTCAAACCCAGTGTTATAACGTCGTTCATATAAAACACCTTTACTTTTAAATTCTTCACGGGTTTTATTCGAGAGGCGTTGGAGTACTTTTCGATAGTCTGCCAATGTTGTCTGACCACCAGAATCAGCAGCTTTTTTTGACCACAACCATAAATATTTTGGCCAAGTACGCCGGTAAGACATTTCATTATGCAAAGGTATTCGTTGATCAGCAGGGTACTCTGTAGAAGTGAACACCCGATCATTGACTTTAGTACGTGGTGTTGATGGTTCTTCATAATCCAATATTTCAGGAGTTGCACTTAATACTGCTTCTCTGAATGCAATAACATCTTCAATGTTGAATCCACGAAAAAGTAAGGCACCATGATCATTAAGCTTTTTTTTACACTCGTTCCAGTTATTACTAAGCCAGGAATACAGTGTGATCCCACTATTTGGAGAGTAAATCGTATAAGGTAGCATATCATATTAATCCTATTTAAAATGGATTAGCTAAACTGCCTACATCATTCATTTTCCAAAGTTATTGATTGAGTAAATTACCAAAACTAAAAAGAGCAGCAGGAATTCGAAATATCTGGCACTATTTCAATACCATTAAAATATATTTAAAACGTATATCCAAGTAACTTGGATATATAAGTCTTAGAATTTGTAAACGGTTAGTAATCCCAAACGCTAGTGAAATTACATTTAATAAATTGATCTATTGCTGTTATGAACATCTTATTACATAAACCAGAAAGACTCAATACTCCAACAGAATTTAGATGGATAAAATTGCCGTTTGTCTCAGACGCTTTATCCTGAACTTTTTTTATAAGAGTAAGTATATTCAGTTAAATAGTTAATAATCTGTATGGTTTGATAGGTTGAAAAACTATTACTGACATTATTATCAGACTTATTTTTCATATTTTAGGTAATCTTTGATATACCTAACGATAGTCGTTTTATAAATTTGTAATACTTGAAAACCATGAATATAAATAACTTTTCAAAATAGTAGATCACTTGGAGGGAACTCAGTCCAATTTTTGCGATCTGATCAATTGCAAAAAATCCCAAAACCACAAAACGGACTGAGTTATGCCTATCATAGCACTGATACCCCGCAATGAACGACGCCAGATGAAAAAAATTATCCAGCGCACCCGAGATAAAAATTATGCTCGCAGACTCATGGCCATATTGATGCTACATCGAGGCGAGTCTGTCTCACAGGTCGCCAGAACCCTTTGTGCCGGTCGTTCTTCCGTCAATCGCTGGATAAATTGGTTTACTTTATATGGTCTGGAAGGTTTGAAAAGCCTGCCTGCGGGCAGACCCACTGTCTGGAATTTAATCCCACTTTATCCTTTGATATCTTTTTTATTGCAACATTCTCCCCAACAATTGGGTTGCTTGCGTTCTCGTTGGAGTCTTGAACTTTTTATAATTAAAATCAATGAATTATTAAATATAAAATTATCCATCAGCACCTTCTATCGTTACTTACATAAAACAGGTATCGTTTGGCGAAGGGCAGCGCCGACGCTTAAATTACCCGATCCCGAATACCCTGAAAAAATGGCGAAAATTACCGAGGCGTTGTCAACGTGCTCGGAAAAACATCCCGTTTTTTATGAAGACGAAGTCGATATCGAGCTAAATCCCAAAATCGGTTCTGACGGGTATTTAAAAGGACAGCAGAAACGTATCGTGACACCAGGAAAAAACTAAAAACATTACCTTGCGGGCTGCCTGAATGTTCAAACAGGGAAAATCACTTATGTTGGCGGATTAAATAAAGATTCTCGATTATTTATCAATGTATTGAAAGAACTTGATCGCCAATATTGCCATGCTGAAACCCTCACGTTAATTTTGGATAATTATAGTATTCACAAAAGCCGGATGGTCAGTGATTGGCTGACCTGTCATCCTAAATTTAACCTATTGTTTTTACCTGTTTATTCCCCCTGGCTGAATAAAATTGAGCGCCTGTGGCAATCCCTGCATGAAACGGTGACACGAAATCATTGCTGCCAGTATATGTGGCAGTTGCTCGAAAAAGTGAAAACATTTTTGAATTCATTCTCCTACAGGACTAACAGAGAATAAAAAGAGAGGGTGTATCATAATTATGAAAAGTTATTTATTCCAACCTTCAGAAAAAAGTAAAACCACTTTAACATAGTTACACATACAGCTATTAAGAGTTATATCGCACATGTATTGGAACTTTTTCTTTTCCTGCGAAATAAGGGTCTTTAAGTTGTATCATGATACAATTCACCGTTAAATAACATAAATTATTTTTAACAACCGTAAATATATTGATTGGATTTACTACGAACTTCTTTTAAGAAGCAAAATAAATTTATAAAAATTTTAAAAAACAACTAGAGCGCAGAGTTAAAAGGTATCGTTAAAAACTTATTACGGTTAACAAAAAACACGACCCGAACGAATTATTTTGGCAGAGTGATGTCGGTTTCACCTAAAGAATATCACATAAAAAAATGATTTATATCTACATTTTAGAATACACGATAACTGAGGTTGTCACCTTGTTGAGTAGCAACAAATCGATTAATCCCTTACCGGAAAACTTTATTATCCCTGCACATTAAATTTAAAAAATCAAATTCTAGGAAAGGAAAAACAAGAAAATCTGATTATCAGTTTAATACAGATTAAAATACGGAGAAAATAACAGATAAAGGTTAAAAACATAGGCGCTTCATTAATACCAGATTTTAAAAAGAGACAACGTGACTAAAAACGGTTTTATTTTCTGGCACGTTTAATGCGTTTATCAGCAATGCTAATCGTCTGTCTATTTTACATTCATCTAACCGATCTGACTATTTAAAAACACTAATATAAAAAGATTAAAGTTTTATATAAAAGACCAATTTAAATCAATAAATGCACTTTTCAGATAAAGGGTAAATCGCATTTAATCGAAAGCTATTAAACATTAAAAGAGAATTAAAAAGAAAACAGCGAGAAAAAGAATATAATCTAAATAAGTTCATATTAAAGTGTTTTCCCATCGTTATTTTACGAAGAAAACTATGAAAAAAATAGTAAAACGGTTAATTTGGCAAGATTTAAACCCTAAAAAAAGAGAGATTATCTTAAAAGAACATAAACGGGTATCTTTATATCATTAGACTATTTACTCATTGATTTATACCCGTCATCTTTCAAGTTGCCTCTTTGTTGGCTGCACTCGCTCACCCCGGTCACATAGTTACCTATGCTCCCGGGGATTCTCTCCCTTGCCGTCGCGATCCATCTTGAAATCCATAGGGTATATATAGACCATTGTTATGGAATATACCCGAACTATAACAATTGTCCCAAGGAATATATACGCTTGCCGATGCAGACCCAATTCCTCCGGTTAATGTAATACCTGCCGATAATACCCCAACTGCTAATAATTTCTTAAACATAAAAGTTTATCCTTTAATATTTTAATCCTGTTAATATTAGGGTTTTATTTTATTAAATGGAAAATTATTTTTAAAAAAATATAAAGCCATATGTAATAATGCATGCTAAATCATCATTAACCTATATTACAATTTTAAAATCTTTTTATATTTTTCATTTTAAATTGGAAGTTTAATTTCTTATTTAAAAAAATCCTCGCACAATGTAAATGGCCTCCTGTCGATTAAATAACTTTAAAAGGTACAATTAAATAATCTGAATTTCATATTTATATGAATTCAGGTTGCTCACTTTATTTTAAAACCTATATTAATGGAGTGTGTATTTAAAAAACCCTTCACAGTAAACCGTTTAATGTGAAGGGGATTTTATCAAACTAACATCTCTGTTTTTTATTTTCTTTATCTCAAACTACGTGAAATCTCTCTAAAAGTTCGCTTTGCTCTCAATGAGTATTGAGGAAGGAGTATTACGCAGATTTGTTAAACTCAGATAATTCGATGTTTCTCTAATTGAATCTGCCGCGCAGCTTCACGCGCCATACGTCTCTTACGAGCATCACAAGGTTCCGGGCAGTCACATATTTTCTCTACGCCAATACTGCTTAAACCACCACAGCTCCCTTGTATGCTTTTACGTTTAATCATATAGCCTAACGACATTCCCGCAAAAGCCAGCAGGAAAAAGACGAAGGCTGCAATAAATACTTTCAGCATTTTCTTCCCCTTCTCATTGATTTTTCTGTAAGTATGGCTCAAAGGCTTTATTGTAACGCTCTTCAAAACCATTTTTCGTTTTTATGATCATAAAAACCGGGATACTCAGATTTTCTGCAACTTCCATCCCTTTTTCCGGCCCTAAAACATTCAGTCCAGTAGAAAGGCCATCAGCACTCATACAAGCTGGAGCAATCACTGTAATAGAAACTAAATTATGAGAAATAGGGTTCCCCGTTTTTGGATCAATCGTATGTGAATAACGCACACCATCTTGTTCAAAGTAATTACGGTAATCACCAGAAGTCGCTATCGACATATTCCCAGGCATTATCACTTCCTGAGCATTTTGTGCCATGCCAGTGTCAGATGGCTTTTCAATCGCAATCCGCCACGGCAGATCTTTACCATTATGGCCTGATGTACGGACTTCACCGCCAATATCAACCATATAATCCTTGATATTCTGCGATTCCAGATATTCGGCAACAACATCTACGCCATAACCTTTAGCAATAGATGATAAATCGATATATAGCTCTGGAACAGTTTTAATCAGGTTATTACCTTCTACCACCAGTTTATCAATCCCAGTCCATTCACGGCGTTTTTCCAGTTCACTTGCAGAAGGTGCTTTCGTCACGTGCCCCTCAGGACCAAACCCCCATAAATTAACCAATGGGCCAACCGTCACATCCAAAGCGCCATCCGTCAATTTATTAATGTAGATCGCTTCTTTAACCACTTTGGCTGTCGCAGGCGATACCGGGAATGGCCGATCAATTTGACGGCTTTGATTAAAACGACTCAATTCAGAATCAGGGCGATATGTCGACATCTGGTCGTTAACCTCCTCCAGCAAACGATCAATCTCTTTTTGCAGAGCTTCTGACGAAGGCGCCGACGAACCCGTAACAAATTTAATGGAATAGTAAGTCCCCATTGTTTGCCCATGAATATTTTTCTGCTCCAGACCATCGCATGCCGCCAGCAGCAATACTGCAAATATTAACGCTATCCAGCTACTTATCTTTTTACGCACAGTTAATTACTCTTTCTGAATTGTTAGCGCCCACAAAGTTGTGGGCGCCAGTCATTAAAATCAAACTATACCCGTTATCTTTCAAACTGCCTCTTTGTTGGCTGCGCTCACTCACCCCGGTCACATAGTTTTCTATGCTCCCGGGGATTCGCTCCCTTGCCGTCGCGATGCATCTAAAATCCATAGGGTATATTTATGGCCTATCAGCCACCGAAATCATCCAACATGATGTTTTCATCCTCGACACCAAGATCTTTCAACATTTTGATCACCGCGGCATTCATAACCGGAGGCCCACACATATAGAACTCACAATCTTCTGGAGCCGGATGATCCTTCAAATAATTCTCATACAGAACATTATGGATAAAGCCTGTGTGACCATCCCAGTTATCTTCTGGCAGTGCATCAGATAGAGCTACATTCCAGGTAAAGTTTTCATTTTCAGCCGCTAGCTGATCGAAATCCTCTGTATAGAACATTTCACGTTTAGAACGAGCACCATACCAGAAGCTAATCTTACGTTTGGAATTCAATCGATTAAGCTGATCAAAGATATGAGAACGCATTGGCGCCATACCTGCGCCACCACCGATGAAGATCATTTCCGCATCAGTATCTTTTGCGAAAAATTCACCGAACGGACCAGAAATAGTCACTTTATCACCGGGTTTTAGTGACCAAATATAAGAAGACATAATTCCCGGAGGCGCTTCCGAATTTTTTGGCGGCGGCGTCGCAATACGAACGTTAAGCATGATAATTCCGTGTTCTTCTGGATAGTTTGCCATTGAGTAAGCACGAACTGTTGGCTCTTTCACCTCAGAAACAAAACGGAACAAATTAAATTTATCCCAGTCCTCACGGTATTCTTTCGGCACATCATAATCCTCGTAACGAGCAATATGTGGCTGCGCTTCAATCTGGATATAACCACCTGCACGGAAAGGCACAACTTCCCCATCAGGGATCTTCAATTTTAGCTCTTTAATGAAAGTTGCTTTGTTATCGTTGGAGATAACTTCACATTCCCATTTCTTAACACCGAATATCTCTTCCGGTAACTTAATTTTCAGGTCCTGTTTTACATTGACCTGACAAGCCAGACGACAACCCTCTTTCGCTTCACGTTTACTAATGTGAGAAAGTTCTGTTGGCAGAATGTCGCCACCGCCATCTTTAATCTTTACGCGACACTGACCACAAGAACCACCACCACCACAAGCAGAAGAGACAAAAATCCCCTGGCTTGACAACATATTTAGCAATTTATCACCGGCAGGAGCGGTAAAGCTCTTTTCCGGATCACCATTAACTTCAACCCTAATATTCCCAGTGTTAACTAACTTTGATTTTGCAAACAAAATCAGCGCCGTCAGTACCAACACAATTAGGGTAAACATCACTACGCCTAAAATTATTATATCCATGAACGCTTCTCGCCCTTATAACTGCACACCAGAGAAGGACATAAAACCCAATGCCATCAAACCCGTAGTGACAAAGGTGATCCCCAATCCTTTCAGCCCTGCCGGAACATCAGCATATTTCATTTTTTCACGGATAGAAGCTAGCAGAACAATCGCCAACATCCAGCCTATACCTGAGCCAAAACCATATACAACGGATTCCGAAAAACTATAATCACGCTGTGCCATGAAAGAGACACCACCAAAAATTGCACAGTTAACGGTAATCAGTGGTAAAAAAATGCCGAGCGCGTTATAGAGTGAAGGGAAATAACGATCAAGGATCATTTCAAGAATCTGCACTAATGCAGCAATCACGCCAATAAATGTAATAAAGTTCAGGAAGCTGAGATCAACCCCTTCAACCAATGCACCGTCACGCAATACCAAGTTATACACCAGGTTATTAGCAGGAACAGAGATCCCTAAAACCACCGTGACGGCAATACCCAGACCAAACGCCGTTGTGACGTTTTTCGATACGGCCAAAAAAGTGCACATACCGAGGAAGAAAGCCAACGCCATATTCTCAATAAAGACGGCGCGGACAAACAGGCTTATAAAATGTTCCATGTTGTCAGTTACTCCTTCTCAACCTGCGCCGGTTTTAACGTCCTCAGACCCCAAATCAGCATACCAATAATGAAAAACGCGCTAGGGGCTAACAGGAACAGACCATTAGGCTGATACCAGCCGCCATTCTGTACCGATTCCATCACGGTAATTCCGAACAGCTTGCCGGAACCAAACAACTCACGCAGAAAACCAACCATTACCAGAATAACACCGTAACCCAGACCATTACCGATACCATCCATAAAGCTCTCGATGGGTGGAGATTTCATCGCATAGGCTTCCGCACGTCCCATCACGATACAGTTAGTAATGATAAGGCCAACAAATACAGACAACTGCTTGGAAATTTCATAAGCATAAGCCTGCAAAATCTGATCTACCACGATAACCAATGATGCAATAATCGCCATCTGGACAATGATTCGCACACTGCCGGGGATGTAATGACGGATCAACGAGATAAAAAAGCTGGAAAAGGCAGTAACCAATGTTACCGCTATTGTCATTACCAACGCCGTTTCCAGCTTGGTTGTTACCGCCAGCGCTGAGCAAATCCCCAGAACCTGCAATGCAATCGGGTTATTATCCAAGAGTGGCCCAAGCAGGACTCGTTTTATTTCTTTACTATCAGCCATCTTTCAACGCTCCTTCGCGTACTTTTTTCAGGAACGGACCAAAACCGTTATCCCCTAACCAGAAATTAAACATATTCTGGACACCGGCAGAGGTCAGAGTCGCACCAGACAAGCCATCAACACCATAAGAGTCATCGGCAGCAGCCCCGCCACGAACAATTTTGATCGCCGGATTGCCTTCATCGTTATACAGTTTTTTACCTATCCACTTTTTACGCCATTGTGGGTTATCCACTTCTCCCCCCAACCCCGGTGTTTCGCCGTGCGAATAATAAGTGATACCACGAGCCGTTTTGCCGTCCACATCAACGGAGATAAAAGCATACATGACAGACCACAGGCCAGAACCATAAATAGGCAGAACGATTTCGCGAGTTTTACCCTGTTCATTTTTCACCAGATAGACCTCGGCCATATTGGCGCGACGGCGAATTTTCGCCAGATCCTTTTCAGGCGGTAATGCAATACTGGTATCATCACTGCGCAACGCATCGTTCAGGTTAAACTTGCCCTGACTGCTTTCAAGCGTTGCCGTCTCCAGATTCAATAACTCGGTTTTAATCCGACTTTTGAACGTTTCTTTAACTTCATCGGCACTCATCTGAGGCTTGAATAACCCCGCAACATCGAGGATATTACGCTGTTTATCCAGCAATTTCTGTTCCTGTTGCTGAGATTTCAGCCCTACCGCAGAACCTGCTACCACAATTGAGCAAACGAGACATAGCACAAAAACAACGATAAATGTTCTGCCGACGCTGTCATTATTTTTGGGTTTATCATTAGCCACGGGCTTTTCTCCGCTTAATATTGGCTTGCACTACCAGATAATCAAACAATGGCGCAAACAGGTTTGCGAACAGAATCGCCAGCATCATACCTTCTGGATATGCCGGGTTAACAACCCTGATCAGAACACACATCACACCAATCAGAATGCCGTACCACCATTTACCTTTATCGGTAAATGAAGCCGATACTGGATCTGTTGCCATAAAGATCATACCAAAAGCAAAACCCCCCAGAACCATATGCCAATACCACGGCATAGCAAACAACGGATTAGTATCTGAACCGATAGCATTAAATAGGTAGGAAGTTGCAACCATACCCAACATCACCCCGGCGACAATCCGCCATGAAGCAATACGGGTAAACAGGATAATTGCACCACCGATGAAAATCATTAGAGTAGACACTTCACCGATAGAGCCAGGAATATTACCAATGAAAGCATCCATCCAGGTAACAGGCTGACCGGTAACGGTATTCACTAATCCCTGACTACCACCAGCCGCCCATTGAGATAACGGGGTCGCCCCAGAGAAACCATCAGCCGCAGTCCATACCAAATCACCTGAAATCTGTGCAGGATAAGCAAAGAATAGAAAAGCACGGCCAGCCAGTGCCGGATTCAGGAAATTACGGCCTGTCCCACCAAAAACCTCTTTCGCAATGACAACACCAAATGTAATACCTAGCGCAGCCTGCCACAAAGGAATAGTAGGTGGAACAATCAACGCAAACAAAATAGAAGTAACAAAAAAACCTTCATTAATTTCATGTTTACGGATAATGGCAAACAGTACTTCCCAGAAGCCGCCAACCACAAATACAACGATATAAATAGGTAAAAAGTAAGTTGCGCCAAGTAACATTTCGCTACACCAGCTAGCGCCTGGCGTCAGTGATGCACCGAAAAACTGAGCAACACGATAGTGCCAATCAGATGCCAGAATTTGCTGTAATTCTGCGCCACTATATAAATGATACAACGCAGGGATCGCCTGCTGACCAACGTTATACATTCCCCAGAACATTGCCGGGAATACGGCCAGCCATACCATGATCATCATACGCTTTAGATCGATGGCATCACGGATATGGGCACGGCCAGAAGTTACTGTACCTGGTGTATAGAAAACCGTTGTTACCGCTTCATACAACGGATAGTATTTTTCTAATTTGCCCCCGGGCTCAAAGTGGTGCTCAATTTTTTCAAAATAGTTTTTCAGGCCCATGAAATCATCCTTCCTGCTCAATCTTAGTCAGCACTTCACGCAGTACCGGACCATATTCATACTTGCCAGGACAGACATAGGTACAAAGCGCTAAGTCTTCCTCATCTAACTCCAGACAACCCAGTGCCTGAGCACTATCGGTATCACCCGCCAGCAGATCCCGCAGTAAATGTGTTGCCATGATATCCAAAGGCATAACACGCTCATAGTTACCGATTGGTACCATAGAACGTTCACCGCCATTCATTGTCGTTGAAAAAGCAAAGCGCTTATTTTTCAGGAAATGACCAATGGTGGTGCGGGTGATGGAAAATTTATCGATACCCGGCATTATCCAACCAAATAGCTCTTTTTCGCGACCTTCACGCAAAACGGAAACCAAAGTGTGGAAACGACCAAGATAGTGATGAACCTCATCTGACTGTGTACCGCACAATACGGAACCTGAAATAATACGGTTTTCACCCTCTTTAAGCTGCTCCTGAGTTAACTCAAGCAGATCAGCTCCTAAGCAAGTACGTATAAGACGTGGTTTTTCAACCTGTGGACCGGCCAGTGCAATGACACGATCAGTATAAAGTGTGCCGGTAGTGAATAATTTACCGATAGCAATCACATCCTGATATCCCAGGTGCCATACCGTTTTAGTCGCACTGACGGGTTCAATAAAGTGAATGTGAGTTCCAGCTAATCCCGCAGGGTGCGGACCTGAGAACTGATTATAAGTGATTTGTGCATTATTACCGACACTCGGCAAGCTTCCTGCACTATGGCAAACATGGACTTTACCTTCGGTCAGTCTAGTCAGCACATTCAGACCATCAACAAAAGCCTCTTCATCGGTAGCAATAATAACCTGTGGATTTGCAGCCAGAGGCTGAGTATCCATCGCGGTTACAAAAATTGCTTTTGGCGAGGAGCCGGGAGCAGGATTTCGACTGTAAGGACGGGTACGCAGTGCAGTCCATAACCCAGAATCAATCAGATTCTTTTCCACTTGTTCTCGGGATAACTGAGAAAGTTGGGAACGATCATAACGGTCAAAATTAACCTGTTCGTCTCCCGTTATCTCAATCACAATTGACTGCAAAATACGTTGTTCACCACGATTAATCGCCACAACCTGCCCACAGGCTGGGCTGGTGAAAACCACACCTGGATTCTTTTTATCTTCAAAAAGAATCTGGCCCTTCTTAACATGCTCACCTTCCTTCACCAACATAGAAGGACGCATTCCAACATACTCTTCACCCAACAGTGCTACATGGCGAATCGTCGGACCGTCTTCTATTACTTGAGCAGGCGCTCCTGCAATCGGGAGGTCGAGTCCTTTTTTAATTTTAATCATAAGATTTGCACAAGTTTATCAATTAAATCATATGCTACAGATTACCTGGTGGTAATATAGCCACTCTATAAAAAACCCCTTAAGTCACGAATCGTGCCCAGGTTATAGTTCTCCGATAATTGTTACTATTTTTTGTTAATCTCCGGGCGGCAATTTTAACATCTCCCTTCTTAGACTGTCTGACTAATCAAGTGATTTAGTTCAAGCAAACAGGAATAATTTTGGCACTGAATGATTAACCGATCGCAAAAAACGAATGATTATATCACCTTTACCGACAACTGATTGTATTTTAACCTAACAATCACTTTGTAGTGATAAAGTTACCGTCATCATTTTCTATTCACAAAGTCGATGACTCATGGCAATCTTAAGCTAAATTTTCAGTTAGTCCGCTACATCGCTATTACGGTAGTCACATGAAAAAAACTGCGGCTTTTCCTGCAATAATATTGTTGTTATTTAGTTCATTCACTCCTGTCTATGCTCAGGATACTTTAGTGCAATTGAAGCAAAATTTCCCTGTGCAGCCTGGCTCTCCTGTCTTTATCCAAATATTCAAAGAAGAGCGGATATTGGAGCTTTATACTAAAAATAGTCATGGAAGCTACCAACTGTCTAAAAGCTACCCCATCTGTAATTACTCTGGCGGCCTTGGTCCCAAAACCACAGAAGGCGACCTGAAAAGCCCGGAAGGTTTCTATCGTGTAAAACCCCATCAACTCAATCCAAATAGTCGATATTACCGATCTATTAATCTCGGTTTTCCAAATGAATACGATAAATTCAGAGGCTATTCCGGCAACTATTTAATGATCCACGGAGAGTGTAAATCTGTCGGTTGTTACGCTATGACTAATGGTTACATAGATGAAATCTACGATTATGTAGAAAGTGCATTATTGCGCGGGCAGTATGAAATTAATATCAGTATTTATCCATTCAGAATGACACCGCAGAATATGTTACGCCACCGTTCATCCTCCTATTACATGTTTTGGCTACAATTACAGCCAGCCTATGAGTATTTTGTAAAAAATCACCGGCCAGCAACGATTAGCGTCATTAACGGCCAATATGTGGTTAATGCTACACCTGAAAAATCGCCACTTTTGCAGCATCAATCACAATATGCGTTCACCAAGATGAAATAGTGCATAGCGACCCGGCTCAATACGATTCCAAGCTTCATTACCCGTTAAAGGTTGAGTAACAATAACAGAAACAACATCATCCGGCTGTGTATGTTGTTGAAAATCAATTTCAATATCCTGATCCAGAAGTTTTGCTTTTCCAAACGGTGCCCGACGGGTAATCCAATAAAGGTTGGTTGAACAATATGCCATCACAAAACGCCCATCCGACAGCAACATATTGAATACGCCTTTTTTGCTGAGTTCATCTGCGAGTGAGGCGATAAAACGAAAAACCTTAGGCCAGTTCGAGGGAGTTCTTGGATATTTTTGTGAAAGTCGCTGTAAAATCCAGCAAAAAGCATGTTCACTATCCGTTTGTCCAACGGGACGATACTGACCAGTTTCAAGCTGCCGATAGCCCCGAAGTTGCCCATTATGGGCATAAGTCCAGTTGCGTCCCCACATCTCACGAATGAAAGGATGAGTATTTTCCAACGCAACATTACCGCGGTTTGCCTGCCGGATATGAGAAACCACCACTCTAGATTTAATCGGGTACTCTTGTACAAAGCGGGCAACGGGCGAATTGTAACCTGGTTGATGATCTTTAAATGTGCGACAGCCCCGCCCCTCATAAAATGTGATCCCCCAACCATCTTTATGGGGCCCAGTATGACCACCTCGTTGAATCAAGCCACCTAAACTAAAGCAGATATCTGTTGGCACATTTGCACTCATGCCAAGTAACTCACACATTGCCCACCTCTGTAGCCTGTAAAATCAGGCTTTAACCATCTCTTTTTCGATAAGTTGAATCAGGATATGAATAACTTTGATATGAATTTCCTGAATACGATCTGCATAACCAAAATGCGGGACACGAATTTCCACATCAGCGGTTCCTACCATTTTACCGCCATCCTTGCCTGTCAGCGTAATGACTTTCATGCCCTTTAAGCGGGCAGCTTCAACTGCTTTAATAATATTACCGGAATTACCGGAAGTAGAAATACCCAGTAACACATCCCCCTCTTTCCCAACCGCTTCCACATAACGAGAAAAAACAAATTCATACCCGAAATCATTACTGACGCAGGAAAGATGGCTGACATCAGAAATCGCAATCGCTGGATAGCCAGGGCGATTTTCGCGGTAACGGCCTGTCAATTCTTCAGCAAAATGCATCGCATCACAATGCGAACCCCCATTACCGCAGGACAGTACCTTGCCACCCGCTTTAAATGAATCAGCCAGCAATACTGCTGCTTTTTGAATTGCTTCAATATTTGCATCGTCACTTAAAAACTTTGCCAGCGTATCCGCGGCTTCGTTCAATTCACTACGGATCAGGTCTTGATACATAGGCTCCTCACTTCGGTCAGGTAATCTTCAATGTTGTGTCGGATGGCAGTTTACCGGATCAAGAGAATTGGAAGAAGACAACATCACGTTTCTGGAGAATTAATCCGCTCCCGATCACCATGAGTTTGTGAGCTACATTGTAATTAAGATGTAAAGATATTGCTAAAAGCAATTTCCTGGTCTAAAAAGAGAAGAACATCACAACAGGTCCGACCTCTGATGACTTACCTGACCCTGAGATTAACCAGGAGCTTTTATTATGACCACATTGAGTATTGTTCTATTCTTAGTATTGATTGGGATACTTTGCTATCACAAAGTCAATCTCAGTCTTAGCAGCCTACTGCTCCTTGTCTATACCGTCTTGATGGGCGCTATTGATGCATGGAGCTACTGGATGTTGTTACCAATGGCCATTATTCTGTTCCCACTGAATTTTGCGCCAATGCGCCACTCCTTACTTACTGTTCCGGCCTTAAAAGCCTTCCGTAAGGTGATGCCAAGTCTATCTCGCACAGAAAAAGAAGCTCTTGATGCAGGTACTACCTGGTGGGAAGGCGAACTGTTCCGCGGTAAACCCGACTGGAAAAAATTACATGACTATCCAAAGCCTCAGTTAACCGCTGAAGAACAAGCATTTCTGGACGGCCCTGTAGAAGAAGCTTGCCGTATGACTAATGATTTCCAAATAAGCCATGAACTGGCTGATTTACCACCTGAGTTATGGCGTTACCTGAAAGAACACCGCTTCTTTGCCATGATCATTAAAAAAGAGTATGGCGGTCTGGAGTTCTCAGCCTATGCTCAAGCACGAGTACTGCAAAAATTAGCAGGTACATCCGGCATTCTAGCAATTACCGTAGGTGTACCTAACTCTCTCGGCCCTGGTGAGTTATTACAGCATTATGGCACCGAAGAGCAGAAGAACCACTATCTACCTGGGCTTGCCCGTGGTGAAGAGATCCCATGTTTCGCACTGACCAGCCCGGAAGCTGGCTCTGATGCCGGATCAATCCCAGATACAGGCGTAGTCTGTATGGGAGAATGGCAAGGTGAACAAATTCTCGGTATGCGCCTGACCTGGAACAAACGTTATATCACACTTGCCCCTATCGCTACCGTACTCGGTCTGGCTTTCAAACTGTCTGACCCTGACCATTTATTGGGTGATACAGAAGAATTGGGCATTACCTGTGCATTGATCCCGACCAATGTACCGGGGGTAGAAATTGGTCATCGCCACTTCCCACTGAACATTCCATTCCAGAATGGCCCAACTCGCGGTAAAGATATCTTTGTTCCGATTGACTATATTATTGGTGGGCCGAAAATGGCCGGACAAGGCTGGCGTATGCTGGTTGAGTGTCTGTCTGTTGGCCGCGGTATCACTCTGCCATCAAATGCAACCGGCGGTTTGAAAAGTGTTGCGATGGCGATTGGCGCATACTCTTATATCCGCCGCCAATTCAAAATGCCAATTGGTAAAATGGAAGGGATTGAAGAACCACTAGCACGCATTGCCGGTAACGCCTATTTGATGGATGCCGCTTCAACGCTTGCAACAACCGGTATCATGCTAGGTGAAAAACCCTCTGTGTTATCCGCTATCGTCAAATATCACTGTACTCACCGAGGCCAAAAATCTGTTATTGATGCAATGGATATTGCCGGTGGTAAAGGGATTTGCCTTGGTCCATCCAACTTCCTTGCTCGCGCTTATCAAGGCGCACCTATCGCCATTACCGTTGAAGGCGCCAATATTCTGACCCGAAACATGATTATCTACGGTCAGGGAGCTATCCGCTGCCATCCTTATGTTCTTGATGAAATGGCTGCGGCTGAAAATAACCGTGTTAAAGACTTTGATAAAGCACTGTTTAGCCACCTTGGTCACGTTGCCAGTAACATGTTACGCAGCTTCTGGCTTGGCTTAACCAATGGCCACACCAGCAGCACACCAGTCAATGATGCAACACGCCGTTACTATCAACAATTAAACCGCCTGAGCGCCAACCTTGCGCTATTATCAGATGTGGCAATGGGGGTATTAGGTGGTAGCCTGAAACGCCGTGAACGTGTCTCCGCCCGGCTTGGGGATGTTCTGAGTCAAACCTATCTGGCTTCCGCGACGTTGAAACGCTATGAAGATGAAGGTCGTCAAAAAGAAGATTTGCCACTAGTTCAGTGGGCAGTTCAAGATAGTTTGTATCAGGCAGAACAAGCAATAGATAATTTACTGAGTAACTTCCCTAATCGTCTGGTCGCCGGCCTGATGCGTGTTATCGTCTTCCCTCTAGGGCGTGTACATTCAGCACCATCTGACCATCTGGATCACAAACTGGCCCAGATCTTACAACAACCGTCTGCTACCCGTGATCGCATTGGCCGCGGTCAATATCTGACACCAAGCGAGCACAATCCTCACGGATTACTGGAAGAAGCTCTGCACGACATTATTGCCGCAGAACCGATCCATGCCCGCTTGAGTCGCGAAGCAGGTAAACGCCTCGGCTTTACTCGCCTTGATAAACTGGCAGAACGCGCACTCGCGGAACGTAAGATCACGCCAGACGAAGCCGAAATTCTGAAACGTGCTGAAGCAAGCCGCCTGCGTTCTATTAATGTCGATGAGTTTGAACCAGAAGCGCTGGCTGTTCCTGTTCAGGACAAAAAACCAAAAACGAAAGCGGCCTGATACTGACAACTAAAGAATGGATGTCATTACGGGACGATACCTTAGGGTATCGTCCCAAGTTGCCAAGGTAGGATTTCGCTTTGCGCAAAAAAATAGACACAGTCAAAAATATCCGATATTTCCTTTGAAAGAGTAGATGAAATTTACTCTCTACAGCACCCTACTCACGATACAGACGACAATCCGCTTGTAATGTCACACCAGCACATCCTTCAACATAGCTTTGTCGAGGCTCAGATCGGCAACCAACTGATTCAGTTGCAATAACTGAACAAATGGTTAAACATAATTTTTTATCGTAGTTTATTGATACACTAGATAGTTAAACTCATTCAACAGTGGTGCTTATGGACAAGTTAAGAGCAATCAGCGTCTTCCGGCGTGTTGTAGAACTAGGCAGTTTCAAAGCCGCCGCCCAAGATCTGGGCTTATCCAAGGCAGCTGTCAGTAAAAACATCAATCAGCTTGAAGAGTATCTCAAAAGCCCCCTGATTAACCGAACGACCAGAAACATGCACATAACCGCAAACGGCAGGAATTACTATCATCAGGTGTGCAACATCCTGGATGAGCTTGAGAATGCTGACTTATCGGTTATAGAAACGTCTCACACTCTGACAGGCTCGATAAAAGTCAGTATTCCAATGTCTATGGGGCTAAAGGCATTAAATCCACTGATATGCCAGTTTATGCATACTCACCCTAGTATTTCTGTAGAAGTTGTCATGATTGATAAATATATCGATTTTATTGAGCATGGAATAGATGTTGCGATACGTGGAGGAGGTGAACTGAGCGACTCCAGCCTTCGTTCTAGGAAACTGATAAAAGTCCCCCGAGTCTTATGTGCCTCACCAGCATATATTGAGGCTTCTGAAAAAATACTCATCCCTGAAAATCTCACCTCCCATAACTGTCTTGTCTACAGTTTATCTTCTTCTCCACGACGCTGGATATTTCACAATCAAAATGATGTGAAAGTCGTTGACCTTAAGCCCGGAACCTATGTGGTGAATAACGGGCTTGCACTCAAACAGGCGGCTCTTTCCGGACATGGTGTGATTTTACTGCCTGAATTACTGGTCACTGATGAGCTGCTGTCAGGCAAACTTGCCAGACTACTTCCGGAATGGGAAGCTGACATGCAGGCACTTTATGCCATACAACCCTTTCATAAAGAACACTCTAACAAGACAAGGGCTTTTATCGATTTCCTTATAAATGCACTAGACAAAACCTGCTGAATATCTGAAAAGTGATCGGTGATTTTAAATGGCAAATCTCCGGTTGAAATAAATGCCAGGCCAACCGGTTTTGAAAAGTCATGGTCAAATCAGAGAAGACCCTATAATTGTTTACTATCAGTGCACAATGTTTTCACATAATAGGCGTTTTAATAAACTATCTCTCTCCCTATACTCGGTTCTGCAAATGAACTTATCGGTTACATCAAAATTGAGGAGATGTAGATATGAACAGTTCCGTTACTTCAACATCAGAAAATCTTGTTCTGTCCTATCTTGACGGACGCCAGCCGACCGTTGGCATTGAGAACGTAAACAAGGTCTTATTTTCCATCGGGGTTCGGGTCAGTACAACGCCGATCCCTAAAGAAGCCAGACCTATTCTTGAAGCGTCAAAAACCCGTGCGCTCACGGAAGAAGAGAGCGAGAAGCTGATTTCGCTGTTTCCTTTACACCGAGGAGAACTTCTGGAACAAATCCGACTGGCTGGCCGCCAGCCGGAAGCTCACCGCGGCGGTTTCCTGTCAACGTCGGAAGTCGGTGTTGCACCTTATCCTAAAGTTTACGATATGAAAGCAATTTCGGCTGAAACCAGAAAAACTGTTCTCGAAAAATTCGGTAAACTGCATGTGAACAGCGCTGAAAACGGGATGGGTATTGATGAAGTCATGACAGTTGTGGCTGGCGGACCGTGGACTTGGTTCTTCCGTCTGCCAGATGGCGTGATTACAAAGCTGTCGGGAGGACGTGTGGAAGCTGGCGATCCTGCTTGGCGTCTCAGCTATCCCGGGCTAGGAATGCATGCTGCGTTTCTGGATTCTGAGGATGGATTGATCGTGGCATTTGCCCACGGACCAAAGCATTTCGTTATGCGCTATGACGAACCCAGTGTTGACGGTGCAGAGATGCTGGGCACCAACCCGTGGATTGATTTCAGCGTTGATATCCCGAAATTAGTAAAATAACATCCTAATAACGCTTTATTACATCAACGATAATGAAAAGTCTGGCGGATTAATCCGCCAGAAAAATTATAGGTATTTAAGCGTTAACAGGGCGCGAAAATAGCTTGGAAAAATAACGATATAAATTGATTTTAGCGTTAAATCACATTAATGATATAAAAGGGGAATAGTTTAAATCAAACAGTAAAAAAGAAGTGCTATCTGGACGGGTTAAAGCAGTGTAAAGCCTGTTTAAATTGACGAATTTAAGATATCACGGTTTTGTATAATAAATGCAATATCATAACGCTGAAAGTGACCCAATTCGTATTCTATTAAATCGTTTATTTCGGATTTTGTTATTCAGGTTTTTCATGATTTAATGATTTAATGATTTAATGATTTAATGAAAAAATTCATTCCCTGATTGAAAACATTATTAAAGCCGATGCTTTTTGAAAAATAGATTAGGATATCTTCAAATAATATCCGTTACCTTTATCTCTTAATTTAATTAATTAAAAGGTAAAGGCAAGGCTGAGATATTATCAATGAAAGCTGCTTTATATAAACTTATCGTTTTTCACTACCTGACATTATTATTTTTTTGAATTAATCATTGAAAGAAAAATAGTAGAAATAACTATTGAAGAAATTAATAATATTGTAAATCCAGTAATGATTTCTTCAAGACCAACACCTAAGTAAATAGTATAAAAGAGAATAATCATAGTAATAAATACATAAATCCCTGACTGCATACCCAAAGTATAAAGAGAGTTTTTTGAATATAACCCTAGATAAGAGAAAAAAACAGGTTGCATAATTGTATTAGCTAAAAACACCATAATTGTGAATAGCAAATAGAGCATGCCAGAATTTATAATAATCCCAAGTGAACAAAACCCGAGAGAAAATAATTGAATGATATTACCTACCATGATTCTTTTTTTAAAAGTACGGATTTCATAACTTTCATGATGCCAATTGCACAGGGGAACCATATAATCAGTAGTATGATATACATTTGAACCATATCAATATGTTCAAAATATTTTGTTCGCATTGCTGGCATAATCATTAAAGAGAGGAAAAAACAAACATTGATTATAACCAAACTTGAAAAAGAAAAGAAAACAACTAATTTATTGTCTGTTTTTACAGAATCCTTAATATCATGTTTTTGTTTTTTTGCATTATTATTTTTAAAGCCAGTAAAATAGATAATTGAAGCAATAGAATAAATAAAAGTAGAAAAAAATCTGCTGATGTACGGGAGTTTAAACCGAAGAAAGAGAAAGTGACTGGGATTATAAATGGCAGGCTTAATAACGCCAGGCTTAAGATAGAAAAATCCTTATTCGTTCTCTTTTCATTTCCTTCGGTTATAAGAATATTTCTTCCCATTATGACAATAAATCCACTTATTACTCCCCATAATATTCTATGTAGAGCATCCAGCCAAACTGAAATAAGTGTTGTTTCTCTTGCAAAGAGAATGCAGTTTATAGTTGCTAAAAATAAGAAGAATCCAAAAATATTTTTTTCAAAAAGAGCAATATTCATTTTTCGAATGAGGAAGGATATTGTCATACACCCCAGAGATAACCCCAATAAATAGGAAAAAACAGGAACATAAGCGTATAGCCGACATTCCGCACCCAATTCAGAAATAAAAAGACTCGTATGGTGGCCCCAATATTTTCAGCAGAGCATTTTGGTACGGTTGCATTCCCGTCACCATCCGGTGTTCTTCAAATTCAAAGGTATTAATACCTTCGAAAGTTAAAAATACCCAACGAGCGGTGGGCAATTGCGTCTGCTGCTGCTTCATATCCGGGTAGAATGCCTGGCTTTGTTTCAGACCCGTGCGAATTTTATGTTCCAGCGCCGCATACACCATTAAGCTACACGTCATCACCATCAATAAGGCTTCGATGCGTTCCGGTTTTTTCAGGTACATGGATGAGGTTAAGAACTCAGGACTTTTTAGGAATCGAAAACCTCGCTCAACTTTCTGCTGGGCTTTGTCATTCGCGAGCAACGCGGCCATATCCAGCGCTTTATCGTCCGTTTCATTGGTCGCCAAAATAAACATCCCCACCTTGAGTCGGGCATACACGACTTTATCCAGTTGACTGTAAGCCCGGCCTGAGAGCCGGTAATGAATCTGAGAGGGTTTATCTTTAGCCGGACGTCCACGCCCTTGATATGTCATGATTTCCTCCACTTGTGGGGCGTCAATACCGATAAACTGGCATTCGGAGCCAAAATCACGCAGGGCGCATAACGCATCTTCCTTGCAGGCAAACCCTTTTTGGCACAATTTTTCAAACGCTTTCAGCTCTTTTTCCGTTGATTTGAGCGTATTTTTCGTAAAAGTCTGCCCTTCACGTTGACGGGCAGCCGCACTACTCACCAGCAACCCGCGTTGAGGGATCCCGCCATAGCAGGATTCAACCCAACATCCAGCATAACCTTCGGTGAAAGGCTGTAGCTGATGGGGATCCACGTTCAAAAGCTGCTGTTTAGCTTCTTTGAGCGTTAACGGCACGCGGGTAATGAAGCGTTGTTTTTGCTTATGCAGTGAAGTTATTGCCTCTTCGCTATAAAGGGCGGCATCGGCGACAAAGTAGCGGCTGTTCTGCGCGGCTTTCAGGCAACGAATATGATGTTTTGTGAATTCTGTGAACGCCCGGGTATCATTGGTATTTCCGCTCATCGCCTGCATGTAAACGGGTATCCCGGCCTGATTTTCACAAATCAGCTCAAGGATAACCTGGTTCAGCTCAGGCCGATGGTCGCGGCTGTACCCCGAACCAGTTCAATACGCTGCGTGTCGTCTTTCAGAGGAGACTTGTACTCGCCATCCACATGGAAACTGGAGATGTCGAGATGCACAGAATGGGGTGTTATGCCCAATTTATCAATGACCTGTTCAGCCAGTATCTGATAGACTTCTGACACGCCGGCCTCATATAAAGCATCCAATGTACGACCCAGCACGTCATCATTCAGATGTCCAGCATCAATACCGGGGCCAATCAAACGTTCAATCGGCTTATGCTGGAAAAAACCGGAAAACATGTGCAGTGTCCGGCTGTGAAACCCCAACCCGTTAAGGATCATCGCAAGAAAAGCCTCGCCATGAGAAACGGTGTGACCCGAATATTTTGGCATGATGGCATCAATGATACGGGGCAATCCGGCTTCATAGCAGAAAGCCGCGATGAGACCAGGGTGATCAAGACGTTTAATGGCAGGTTCTGACTTGAGCATATTCACTTTCCGGCAAATAAAAGTAATAGATCAAAATGGGCGATCGCCGTCAATCTCATGGGAACAATAAATATGTAAAATATGCGTAAGATCACACTATTTTTAAATCAGGAATGAGGTGCGGAATGACGGATATAAGCGTGATGAATATCGTGATGGCTCTCACTATTATACTTATCATCATTTGGTCACCACTCGGACTGATCCGGGTTTAATGGCTTTGCGCTTAGATTTGCACAGTGATGAATCTCAACCTTTGAAATTGAATGAAGGGCATGGTTCAAAAGAGGTAGTGTATGTTACGAAAGGAAAAGTTCGGGTACAGTGGTTGGATGAGAATAACTCACTAAGAGAAGATGTTATGAATGAAGGAGATTCAATATTTATCTTGCCAAATGTATCTCATAGTTTCTCTAATTATGAGAAGGATATTAAATCAGAAATTATTGCCATAAATTATCGATGATAAAGATTGATTTTAGATGTTTCACACAGAAGATGGTTTTTATTTAAATTATATTCCTGTAATTAAAGTTGGTGGTATGCATTGCCACCAACAATAATCTACTTTGGAAGATATATTAATGAAATCATGGGAGAATAGTATTTTTATTTGTTATTAATAATTTATTCCACATGAGGATTTTCAATAATATTTGATATAATGATAGAGATTAAAATTTTATTTATTGTCGTTTTTTATAATTTATTATATAAACGCACATTCTTATGTATTTATAGATATGATGGCTAAAATGGAAAAATAATTTTTATTTTTTTATAAAAACAGGTTGTGAAAATTCACAATTTAGTGGTGCAAATTAAATTTTAGATAGAATTAATTATGACAAGGATAAATAAAATATTTTATCGTTATTAAAATTATAAAGAGTTATGAATATGAATAATATTGGTTTTATTGGATTGGGGCGGTTGGGAAAGGCAATCTGCTCTAAGCTGTTAGAAGAAAATGTTGAATTATATATACACAATAGAAGTTCTAATAAAGCTACTGAACTTATACAGCATGGAGCTATATGGTGTGAAAATATTTCAGAGCTGGCTAGAAATTGCCGTGTGATTTTTATCTGTACAGCAGGAGAAACAGCCATTGAAAAATATCTTATGAATGAAGTAACCGGGCTAATAGCTTTTCTAGAAAAAGGTAGTATTATTATTGATTTAAGTACAATTTCACCTACTAAGGCAATCCAGATTCATAATAAGTTAAGTTGTCATTCATTAAGCTATATTGAATGTCCGGTGTCTGGTGGTAGTGAAGGGGCATTGAATGGTTCATTGTCAGCTATTGTAGCAGGAGATGAGGCAGTTTGGGACATGATCCAACCTTTACTATATTACTTCTGTAAAGAGATTACCTATACGAATAAGTTGGGTGAAGCTCAGCAGCTCAAAATCTTAAACAATATAGCAGAAAGTATAAATTTAGCCGGGGCTTTGGAAGTTATTAAGCTGGGTTTATTGCAGGAAATTGATATTGGGCTTATGCAAAAGGTATTCACAAGTTGTCGAGGATGTTCGGCTTATATGAATGTTGCCCTGAAATATATCATTTCGGGAGAGAAAACTAGTGATGTTAGCTTGGCAATACGTTGTAAAGATTTGCATTTGGCTGAGTCACTTTATCAGAATTTCAATGCGTTTCAGATGATCGATAAAGTGAAATCTTTATTTTTATATACGAAGGAAATCTACGGTGAAGAAAGTGATCAATGTGATTATTTTTCTTTAATTTCAAAAAAACTAAGTGAGATAATTTAATATGGCTTTCTGCGATGACATTATTCTTGAAGATACTACTTTACGAGATGGTGAACAGGCACCTGGTATGGCATTCAATCGTGAGACAAAATTAAAAATTCTGGATGCTTTAATTTATTGTGGTGTTAAATGGATTGAGGCTGGAATTAACGCTATGGGTGGAAGTGAATCTAATACACTCAGGGAAATGCTTGAGCGTGTACAAGGTCAGGATATTCATCTTATTGCTTGGAATAGGGGAATGAAGCAGGATATTTCTGATTCACTGGATCTTGGTTTTACTCATGTTCATATTGGCTTGCCTACCTCCGAGATTCACTTAGTTAACAGTATTAAAAAAAGTAAATCATGGTTGATCAAACAGGCTTGTGATCTTGTTGATTATGCTAAACAGCGAGGAGCGTTTGTATCTATTAGTGCTGAGGATGTAGGACGGTCTGATCTGAATTTTGTTGTTGATTATGCAGGTGAAGTTTATGAGGCTGGGGCTAATAGATTAAGATTATCCGACACAGTCGGTTTACTGACTCCGCAACAATATTATAACGTTGTAAATACAATATCTTCTGCTATACCAATTGATACTCAATGTCATACTCATAATGATTTTGGTTATGCAGTAAGCAATACTATTGAAGGATTACATGCAGGTGCACGTTATTTCCATACTACAGTTAATGGCATTGGTGAAAGAGCTGGTATGCCTGATATGGCTTAAACAGTGCTTTCACTGAAATTACATTATAATATTGATATAGGGATTAAAACTGAAGCATTGAAAGGTCTCTGTGAGTGTGTATCGAAAGCAACCAAAATACCTCTTTATCCTTGGCAGCCTATTGTTGGTGATAACGTTTTTTCACATGAGTCTGGGATTCATGCTAATGGAACACTAAAAAATAGTGCTTCTTTTGAGCCGTTTTCTCCCGATCTTGTTGCAGGTATTCGAAAAATTATAGTGGGCAAGCACTCAGGTAAAGCATCAATTAAATATGCCCTTGAGAAATTGGATATTAGTTATAAAGAACATGAATTAGCTCCTTTACTTGCGATGGTACGGGAAGTAGCAATAATTAAATCTTCAGGTCTATCCTTTCAGGATGTTGCGGATCTCCATTCTATACTACGTAAAATATGAGCCATGAAAAATCATCTATTTGTTTTCAATCAAGGTGCAATTTCCGCATTATTGAATAGCCACAAGAAGTCTCTGGACAATATACCATTTCTTAATCTTATTCTTAAAGGCGAAATATTTTTCAATGATTTCAATAGCATCAAGGCTTTTGCAAGTTCCATTAGTCTGCCAGTGCAAGATATTTTGTCTTTGCTAGATAATTATCCTTATGATCTGGAATCTGGAGTAAAAATTAGTCGCGAAGGAACTCAATTTGAGAGAATAAAAACAAGTGAGGCTGGTGATCTTTATCATTACCGTCATGTAATGAAAACGCTTGCTGACCCTGAGTTAATGGTGCTTAAAACTACCCCACTTTGCAATGATTTGTATAAGATGAAATTGAATACTGGTCATAAGGTCAAAGAAGTTGTTTATGTCCTTCAAGGAGAAGTTGGTGTTTTATGGCTGAATAAGCAGAGAGAACGCCGTAGGGATAGCCTTAAGCAAGGGGATTCCATTTACATTGACTCTTGGGTTCCTCATGCTTTCTACTCAATAGTTAAGGATTCTCATATACTTGCCATTGATTATTTTTAATTTATCGGGCTGGTTTATCCAGCTCGTATGAATTATCTCCAGTATTATGGACATCCTTTATCGTTATAGTTAATCTCAGTTTTGTTTAAGGATAGCTATTTCAAAATTACACAAATTTAAGCTCGGCTTTTTCGGCTGAAAAGTGTAGGCCATTAATCCTGACACGACTTCCAGCAGAAAACCGAGAACACTACGATGTCTTGAGTGTTCTATCTGAGAAATATTTTTCAACTGATCCACAAC
>NZ_JAJAFY010000037.1:0-47393 GCF_025384885.1 Photorhabdus kleinii | reverse complement strand
TTCCGGGCGTTCATCAATACTGACCCGGTTTTTAATTTTGCCTCTTCTTTCATAGCTACCATAACGTTTACGATAGGGTTTTCTGGCAATTCGCAGATGTTGCCATAAATCACCCCCCCTCTATTTTATCTTTATAAATCAGTCTATAAATTGTCTCATGATGCAAAGATATCCCTTTATGTTGCTTTAAATAATCAGCCACCTGTTCAGGACTTAAGTCTTTCCAAATTAACCGTTTTATCCATTTTTTTACTTCCGGCGTTATTTTCACGGCTTTCTTAGCAAAATGACGACGAGCCAATACCTTCAAATGAGCCTGTTCAGGGCAGTATGTCTGGACTTCTTGATTTCTCTTCAATTCTCTGCTGATGGTCGACGGGCTTCGCTTAAGTGACTCAGCAATGAAACGCTGTGAAAAACCCGCTTCTCTTAAACTGGAAATCTGGTATCTTTCTGTTTCGGTCAGTTGTGTATAGGCCATAGTGCATTTTCCTTTGGCGAGAAAGATGCCTACTATAGCAACTGACCGCCCTTCTGAAAAATTGCACTTATTAGTCGAATCTGCCTACAATGATTCTACTGATAACAAGAACATTAGTAATAAGAAAAAAGATCTTATTCAGATCTTTCTCCCGTCAATATTTCGGTAGAAATTTTAAGTTTCGGCTGGCTAGCACGCTTACTTGCCGCAGTCTTTTTCGATGTCGTGAATTAAATCATCCACATCGTTAAAACGCGCACTCATTGAGCTTCTCGCCTCATTCATAGCCTCAACAGTAACTCTGTTAGGGATTTTCTTGATCTCGAAAGGTAGCGCCTTTTCTTTAGCCACCATCGTTACAGCAATGCGTAAAAAGTCAGACATTTTAATCCCAATATCGGCTAAAACGTCGATTGCCTCTTGCTTAATTGCAGGGTCTATACGTGTGCGAACATAAGTTTCAGTGCCCATTTAATACCTCGTACATGCTGACTTTTGTAGTACTATCGTGGTCTTAATTTTGATATTAGGCAATCTTAGCCTAAATGAAGAAAATGCTGAGATATAAAGCAAAAATGAGTCATCCTTTAAGGGACAATATACAGTCTGTCCACTGACCAATCATATTCTGCACCATACTGTGCTGACATCCGATAGAATCCAGAGTTGAGATATTGCCTTTCAATGACAATCTGTTCAGGAGTTCGGAAATTGCAGTGATTTCATTAGACCTTCCATCTACAACAATACTGCTCAAGACTAAACTCAGCGCCAATCTCAATAGGCTTAACAATCAATACACCACACCTCAAAAAGTCAAAATCTGATAAAACGCCAATAACCAAACAATCACGAAAGAAAATACAGCAGCGATAATATCATCTAACATGATGCCTAATCCGCCATGAACATAGCGATCAAACCAGCGAATTGGCCACGGTTTCCACATATCGAGAATACGAAACACCATAAAACCGGCCAAAACCCACTGCCAGTTAACCACAGGAATTGCCATCAATGTGATCCACATACCGATAAATTCATCCCAGACAATACTACCGTGGTCATGAACTTTCATATCATCAGAAGTACGCTGACAAATCATTATGCCGAAAAACATCCCGACAATAATAACCAACCAGCAAATCCATTCCGGAAACTGGATCAGTAATAACCAGAATGGAATAGCCGCCGCCGATCCCATTGTTCCCGGCACAACCGGCGACAGCCCACTACCAAAACCTGTCGCTAATAGATGCCAGGGATTACTCATCCGTAAACGACGCTTTGCCTTATCCATGTGCTTCCTCGGTAATAAAGTGATCGAACCCTTTTAGATCTAATTTAATCTCTTTATTATTGCTGTAATAACGAACTCCCTCCGATTCCGCCATAATCTGTCCAACACAGCTAAAACCAGCACCAGTATGCGCTAACGCAATTTCCAACGCACCACGATTCCTCTCCGGGACGGTAAAACACAACTCATAGTCCTCCCCACCACTCAAAGCCCACATCAAAGCTTGTTGCGGTTCAACGTACTGTTTCATTGCATCAGAGTAAGGAAGCGCATCCAGATTTATTCTGGCTCCACATCGGCTGGCTTTCAGAATGTGACCTAAATCGGAAATCAAACCATCAGACAAATCGATAGCTGATGTTGCCAAGCCACGTAGTGCTTGCCCTTGTAAAATACGAGGTTGCGGCCTGAGATGACGCTGAACCAACCAGTTGTGGGATATCGGATCAGAAATTTGTAGACGGTTTTGTAACAGAGCCAAACCCGCCGCACTATCACCCAACGATCCACTCACATAAATCCAATCACCATTTTTTGCGCTAGTACGCCGTAACGCCCTGCCTGCGGGAACCAAACCATGAATCGTCAACGTCAGACTCATCGGACCGCGGGTAGTGTCACCACCAATAAGCTGCATACCATAATAACGCAACTGTTCAAACAGACTATCACTGAAACCACCCAGCCAGCGTTCATCCACTTCCGGTAATGTTAACGCCAATGAAAGCCAAGCAGGATCAGCGCCGACTGCGGCCAGATCACTCAGATTCACAGCAAGAGATTTGTAAGCTAAATCTTCAGGGGAAATATCAGGTAAAAAATGTACGCCTGAAACCAAGGTATCCGTACTAACCGCCAATTGTTGTTTATCGGCTAGTGTCATCAGTGCACAATCATCACCAATACCTAGATTTACATCACGCCGGCTAATCTCCCGACGATCAAAATAACGCGCAATGAGGTCAAATTCGCCACATGCCATAATAGAATCCCAAAAAGTTACTGATGATCATGAACATAAGGCCGGTATCCCGGCCTTACAAATCATCGTCTACGGTGGGAAAAACCCGACAAGCAGTAGCTTATCTTTTTCTGCGTACTGCCGGGCCAGATTTATCCAGTACCCCGTTTACGAACTTATGGCTATCTTCAGCACCGAAGACTTTTGCCAATTCGATAGCTTCGTTAATAGCCACTTTATAAGGGACATCATCACGATAACTTAGTTCAAACATAGCAACACGCAAAATGGCTTTTTCTACCTGACCTAACTCTTCGAGCTGACGGGAAAGATAAGGGGCCATCAAAGCATCCAGCTTAGCCGCATTTACAGCTACTCCTGACAGCAATTCACGAAAATAGGTTACGTCAACACCAGTGACGTCCTGCTCCGACAGAAACTGTAATTCAACATCAGCAATGCTATTGCCAGATAATTGCCATGAATATATAGCCTGAACAGCGCACTCACGAGCACGACGACGAGCAGCAGGTTTCACAAGATTCCCCTTAATTAAAACTAAAATCAGCCTTTAATGGCATTAATTACATTGACCATTTCCAGTGCGGTTAATGCAGCTTCTGCACCTTTATTACCCGCTTTGGTTCCAGCGCGCTCAATCGCCTGTTCAATGCTTTCTGTGGTCAGAACACCAAACGCTACTGGAATTTCACTAGTCATCGCTACACTAGACAGACCAGAACTGCATTCACCAGCAACGTATTCAAAATGAGCGGTACCACCACGGATAACTGTACCTAGCGCGACAACAGCGTCATATTTTTGAGTTTCGACCAATGTCTTCACTGCCAATGGCAACTCGTAAGCACCAGGAACCCAGACAACAGTGATATTCTCTGAGGCAACCTGACCGATACGCTCAAGCGCATCCACCGCTCCGCCTAACAGACTGTCATTAATGAAGTTGTTAAAACGTGCAATGGCAATCGCCACACGAGCTTGTGGAGCTGCAACACCACCTTTGATTACGTTCATAGCCTTCCTTCCATCTGTTCATATCCGCAGGGGGGCGGATTCTATCATATTCTTTCGTTAGCTGCGCCTGCCGATTTAGCAACAGAGCATAAAAACAGGCAAACCAACCCACACTCACATATTCAGTCAGTATACAGGCCGCAGACGCAGACGAAGATCAGACCCCACCTGCTGTACATCAAAAATGTCAAATTCCGGCGCCTCTGCCAGATTTTTGAGTTCAGGAATAGTGAACAAACCACAAGCTGTATCACCTAGCACTTTTGGCGCAACATAAAGAACCAATTCATCCACCAACCCTAAAGTTAGCAATGCCCCCGCCAGCAATGCCCCACACTCAGTCCAGACTGTGTTGATCTGACGCTTACCCAACTGCATCATCAATGACACCAAATCTACCCCAATACCATGAGCAGGTAACAGTATCTGTTCTACATTTTCAGATAAGTCATGTTCATCTGCTTTAGTGCGAGCCAGCCAACAATAACCAGGCTGCTGTATGACCTGATGCTGAGGGCCAACACGATTCTGACTGTCAACAATAACACGTACCGGTTGACAAAGATTTTCCTCGGGATAAACCGCCTGGGTTTCTGCGTCCAATTCACGCCAACGAACTGTCAAGTGAGGATCATCAGCTAAAACCGTGCTACTGGAACTCAGAATCGCGCTACATTGAGCACGGAATTTTTGTACATCATCGCGAGCTTGAGGTGATGTAATCCATTTACTTTCGCCAGAAGCTAATGCCGTTCGGCCATCAAGAGAAGAAGCCATCTTCAACTGAATATATGGAAACCCGGTACGCATCCGCTTCAAAAACCCCCGGTTGAGAGATTCAGCTTCTTCCATCATCAGTCCATGTTCTACTGCAATACCAGCCTGTTGCAACTTATAAAGCCCCCTTCCTGCTACCTGTGGATTGGGATCCTGCATCGCCGCAACCACACGGCTAACGCCAGCTGCAATCAACGCATCGGCACAAGGCGGTGTTTTACCGTGATGGCTGCATGGTTCAAGCGTGACATAAACAGTTGCGCCTTTAGCTTTATCTCCGGCTATCCGTAAAGCGTGAACCTCCGCATGTGGCTCACCAGAACGTAAATGAAAACCTTCCCCAACAATTTGTCCATCACGCACAATTACACAACCAACGTTAGGATTAGGTGGCGTGGTAAAGCGCCCTTGACGCGCCAATTCCAAAGCGCGCGCCATATATTTTTTATCGTTATTCACTGGCTCAACCTTGTAATTTAGCAATCTCTTCGCCAAATTCACGAATATCTTCAAAGCTGCGATAGACAGAAGCAAAACGGATATAGGCGACTTTATCCAACTTCTTCAATTCATCCATGACCAGATTACCAATCATTTTGGATGGAACCTCCCGCTCACCGGTAGCACGTAACTGAGATTTAATATAGCTAATCGCCATTTCTACATCATCAGAACTGACCGGGCGCTTTTCCAGTGCTTTTTGCATACCACGGCGCAATTTTTCTTCATCGAACGGCTCTCGGATATCGTCACTTTTTATTACTCTAGGCATAACCAGCTCAGCCATTTCAAAAGTGGTGAATCGTTCATGACACTCAAGACACTGGCGCCGCCGGCGCACCTGCGAGCCATCCCCGACCAAACGAGAGTCAATCACTTTGGTATCAACAGCAGCACAAAATGGGCAATGCATATCGTTTCCTGATGGTTAATCCGAACTAAATTTACAGTTTATCCTTAATCTGAATAAAAAACACCCTGTCAGCCGGATACTCACAGGGTGTTTGAACAGCATCAAGGCAGAATAATTAAGGCAATAAAGATGGCTGATCAGCCCCTTCCTTCTCAACCTTTTGCTGGATCATGTGTTCACGCTTCATACCCAGTTTCAACGCTAAAGCGGAAGCAACATAGATAGAAGATACCGTACCGATAGAAACACCAATTAACATCGCTAGTGAGAAGCCCTTCAACATCGCGCCACCGAAAATATACAACATCAGCACCACCAGTAAAGTTGTTGCCGATGTCATGATTGTACGGCTCAATGTTTGCGTCAGAGAGACGTTCATAATTTCATACGACGTACCACGACGGATCTTACGGAAATTCTCACGGATACGGTCAGAAACCACGATACTGTCATTCAATGAGTAACCAATAACCGACATCAGCGATGCCACAATGGTCAGATCAATCTCGATATGGAACAATGACAGAACCCCTAGCGTGATGATGACATCATGGGCAAGCGCAAGAACCGCACCCAATGCTAAACGCCATTCAAAACGGAATCCAACATAAATCAAGATACAGATAAGCGCCGCCAGCAACGCCATTGCACCATCTTGGGCGAGCTCAGCCCCGACACTCGGCCCAACAATTTCAATACGATTGACACTCGCATCTTTATCAATGGTGTCATTAATGACTTTAATAACCTTTTTACCCAGCTCCTCATTAGCCGCACCCGTAACTGGTGGCATACGCACCATTACATCACGGCTACTACCGAAATTTTGCAACAGAGGATCTTCAAAACCCGCTTTTGCCAGGTTATCACGCATCTTATCCAAATCAGCAGATTGACTGAGTTTGATTTCGATTACCGTACCACCGGTAAAATCGAGTCCCCAGTTAAACCCGCGGGCTGCCATCACAAAAACAGAAGCTACCAACAGTAGCAACGAAATTCCGAAAGCAACGTTGTCCCAGCGCATAAAGTCATAGACTCTGCGACCGTAGTTCAATTGTTCAACAGTATAATCCTGTGCCACAACGTGCTCCTTAAATTGACAGCTTCTTAATACGCTTACCGCCGTATAGCAGGTTGACGATCCCTCTAGTACCTACAATAGCGGTGAACATAGAAGTCGCGACACCAATTGACGTTGTTATCGCAAAGCCCTTAATTGACCCGGTACCAACAGCATAAAGAATGACCGCGGTAATCAACGTGGTCAAATTAGCATCAATAATACTGGAGAAAGCCCCTTTATAACCTTCATGTATCGCTTGTTGTACTGTCCGGCCATTACTCAACTCTTCTTTAATACGTTCGTTAATCAGCACGTTCGCATCAACCGCCACAGCCAGCGTTAGCACAATACCCGCGATCCCCGGCATGGTTAACGTCGCCCCTGGTAACAGAGACATGATACCAACAATCAGCACCAGGTTAGCCAACAACGCACTGCTCGCAATCACACCGAATTTGCGATAGTAAATCACCATAAACAGAATTGATGCAATTAAGCCCCACAGACAAGCTTCTAAGCCTTGTTCTATGTTTTGCAGACCAAGGGTTGGCCCAATGGTACGCTCTTCTACAATCTGAATCGGCGCAATCAGAGCACCCGCACGCAACAATAAGGATAACTGACGCGCTTCGGTTGCGTTGGAAAGACCCGTGATACGGAAATTGTTCCCCAAACGAGTCTGAATATTAGCAATGTTAATCACTTCTTCATGTTTAACTAACACCGCCCGACCATTAGCATCTTTCTTACCGCTGTCTTTATATTCCACAAACAATGTCGCCATTGGCTTACCAACATTGTCCTTGGTGAAATTAGACATCGCGGAGCCACCAGCACTGTCCAGTGAAATACTCACCTCTGGACTACCGTATTCATCGGTACCAGGGGTTGAATCTGTAATATGATCACCGGTCAGAATAACACGCTTATATAACACAACCGGATTACCATCACGGGTGCTCTTCACCTCAGAATCACCTGGCACACGGCCTGATGTAGCTGCGGTAGAGTCAATACCGGTATTGACCAGACGGAATTCCAACGTCGCTGTCGCACCAAGAATCTCTTTTGCACGAGCAGTATCCTGAATACCCGGTAATTCAACCACGATACGGTCAGCGCCCTGACGCTGAACCAATGGTTCAGCCACACCCAGTTGATTAACACGATTACGTAGAATGGTAATGTTCTGCTGCACCGCATAAGATCGGGCTTCGCGCTGACGTTCATCACTCATCACCGCTTTCAAAGTATTATTGCTTCCAATACTGAAAACTAAATCACGGTGGCGGCCAGTAAGATAGTTTTCCGCCTCAGACCGCGCTTTTTCATCACGGAAGCGGATTTCTACACCGTAATTATCAATTTTACGGGCAGTGGAATAAGGAATGCCTTTTTCACGCAAATCAGTGCGCAAGCCATCAATATTCTGCTCTTGCAGTTTGCCTAATGCGGTTTCCATATCCACTTCCATCAGGAAGTGCACCCCACCTCGCAGATCAAGGCCTAGTTTCATTGGTTCGGCACCAACCTTACTTAACCAAGTTGGTGTTGCTGGTGCCAGGTTCAATGCCACCACGTACTGATCGCCTAATGTGGACATCAATACTTCACGGGCACGAAGCTGAATATCGGAATTATTGAAACGAGCAAGAATCGCACCATTTTCCAGCGCAATAGATTTACTCGCGATTTGATTTTTTTCTAAAACATTATGGACTTGGACCAGCGTTTGCTCACTGGCGGCAATGCCTCGCGCGCCAGTGATTTGTACAGCCGGATCCTCACCATAAAGGTTGGGAAGTGCATAAAGCAAACCGATGAGGATCGCAGCGATCAGCATCAGATACTTCCACAAAGGATAACGGTTTAGCACGGCAGTTCCCTTCGGGAAAATCAGAAATTACAGAGCCTTCATTGTACCTTTCGGTAAAACGGCAGCGACGAAATCACGTTTAATGGTTACTTCAGTAGTGTCATTCAGTGCTACAACGATATAACCCGTGTCAGAAACTTTAGTGACACGACCAATCAAACCACCATTGGTCATCACCTCATCACCTTTGGAAATAGAATCCATCAGCTTTCTGTGTTCTTTAGTACGTTTCTGTTGTGGACGCAGGATCATGAAATAGAAGATCAAGCCGAAAACAACCAGCATGATGATCAAAGAATATGGGCTTCCCTGAGCCGGTGCGCCAGCAGATGCTGCTGCTTCAGAAATAATACTCATTAAACTTCCCTCATTGTTATCAAATTCAATAGTAATCAAAAACCAGCCGCAATATGCTATACACACTGAAACCAGTCAATCACTACTTAAGTCAAATACTTAATGCCGGAACGGGTTTACCAATCCGTTGATAAAAATCTTCAACAAACTGTTCAAGATTACCTTCCTCGATGGCTTGACGGATCTTAGCCATCAGGCGCTGATAATACCGCAAATTATGGATAGTATTCAGCCTTGCACCGAGAATTTCGTTACAACGGTCAAGATGATGCAAATATGCCCGACTATAATTTCGGCAAGTATAACAGTCACACTGCTCATCCAGTGGAGAAGTATCCTCTTTATGTTTGGCATTACGGATTTTAATCACACCATCGGTCACAAAAAGATGACCATTACGGGCATTACGGGTTGGCATCACACAATCGAACATATCAATGCCGCGACGAACCCCCTCCACCAAATCCTCTGGTTTTCCTACCCCCATCAGATAACGCGGTTTGTCTTGCGGGATTTGCGGACAGACATGTTCAAGAATGCGGTGCATATCCTCTTTAGGCTCCCCTACCGCCAGACCACCTACAGCGTATCCATCAAAACCAATCTCTACCAGACCTTTTACTGAGATGTCACGTAAATCTTCATAAATGCTTCCCTGAATAATACCAAACAAAGCGTTTTTATTCTGTAGCTCATCAAAACGCTTGCGACTACGGGCAGCCCAACGTAAGGACATCTCCATCGAACGTTTCGCATAATCCCAATCAGCAGGATATGGCGTACATTCATCAAAAATCATGACAATATCAGAACCCAAGTCATACTGGATTTCCATCGATTTTTCTGGGCTGAGGAAAACCGGCGTACCATTAATTGGGTTACGGAAATGTACCCCTTCCTCTTTGATTTTACGCATTGCGCCAAGGCTGAATACCTGAAAACCGCCTGAATCCGTCAAGATTGGACCATGCCACTGCATAAATCCATGCAAATCACCATGAAGCTTCATGATTTCCTGCCCTGGGCGTAGCCACAGATGGAAAGTATTGCCAAGCAGGATCTGCGCACCGGTTTCTTTCACTTCTTCCGGTGTCATTCCTTTTACTGTGCCATAAGTCCCAACTGGCATAAATGCTGGCGTTTCTACCACGCCACGCTCAAAAATCAGACGACCACGACGGGCTTGACCGTCGGTAGTTTGTAATTCAAATTTCACTTAACCTCCAAGCATCAGATAAACAGTCCGATGCTGTTGTTTAAAACCAGATAAAGTTGAAATTTACCGTTGAGCTGAGATATTCACATAACCCTATTTTCAACAAATTCAACAATATATTCCAGTCAATGCCATAATTATTACATTAAGAAATCTTTTCCTTGCAAGCGAAGGGATTACGACGAATAAACATAGCATCACCATAACTAAAGAAACGATATTTTTCTGCAACTGCCTCTTTATAAGCATTCATCGTATTTTTATAACCCGCAAACGCAGAAACCAGCATAATAAGTGTCGATTCCGGTAAATGGAAATTAGTAATCAACGCGTCCACAACCTGATATTCAAAACCCGGATAGATAAAAATTTGCGTGTCATTAAAAAATGGCGCAATTAACCCATCCTGACAGGCTTTTGCGGCACTTTCCAGCGATCGAACTGACGTTGTGCCAACGGCAACAACTTTATTACCTCGCGCCTTACATGCCAGCACAGCATCAACCACATCCTGTGGCACTTCTGCATACTCAGCATGCATAATATGGTCTTCAATGGTCTCCACCCGCACAGGCTGGAAAGTACCCGCACCAACATGCAATGTCACAAAAACCATTTCCACGCCCTTTTTACGCAGCGCTTCCAATAATGGCTCATCAAAATGAAGACCGGCCGTTGGTGCAGCTACCGCCCCGGGCCGTTCGCTGTATACAGTTTGGTACAACTCACGGTCTGCCTCTTCATCAGGACGATTAATATAAGGCGGCAAAGGCATATGACCTATGTCATCCAAAATGGACAACACATCACGTTCATCATCAAAACGTATTTCGAACAAGGTATCATGGCGGGCCAACATGGTTGCTTTAAGACTTTCATTGTCACCCAATAACAATTCAGTCCCCACTTTTGGCGCTTTGGAAGCACGCACATGTGCAAGTACCCGCTTATCATCCAGCACCCTTTCAACCAGCACTTCCAACTTACCGCCCGTAGCTTTTCGGCCGAAAATACGCGCAGGTATGACGCGGGTATTATTGAAAACCAGCAAATCTCCGGCATTCAGCTTATCGAGAACATCCGTAAAAATACCATGCGTTAATTTCCCCGTTTCACCATCAAGCGAGAGCAAACGGCAGCCACTGCGTTGCGGTTGAGGGTAATGAGCAATCATTTCGTCGGGAAGTTCAAAAGTAAAATCGGAGACACGCATTATATTTAATCATTCAGAAAAACAGGCGGACTAGTCTAGTGCCGCGGCCCTAAGGGTGCAACAAATAAGCACATAACTTCGCGGATTTATATTATAATCACCAAATGAATTTTCTCGCTCACCTTCATTTAGCTACTCTGGCTGACAGCTCCCTACTAGGAAATCTGATGGCAGATTTTGTGCGCGGTAATCCAGAGGGACAATACAGCGCTGATGTGGTTGCAGGTATTCGTATGCATCGGCGTGTTGATGTATTAACAGATACCCATCCATTGGTTATTCAAGCCCGTCACTTATTCAGCGCTCCATATCGACGGGTTGCGCCGATCACTTTAGATATTATCTGGGATCACTTCCTCTCCTTGAATTGGGATAAACTGGTTCCCACCTACTCATTACCGGCATTTATTCACCATGCTCGCAACCAGATTGAACCTCATCTTTATTACACTCCCGAAAAATTTCAGGAACTGAATGAATTTTTATGGCCGCAAAACTGGCTGATCCGCTATGCAGATCTTGCATTTATTGCAGATGTATTAACAGGTATGGCTCGAAGACATCCCAGATTATCAGCTTTATCTGGATCATTTCAGGATATAGAACAACATTACGCTGACTTTGAAGCACTATTCTGGCAATTTTATCCTTATATGATGGAAAAAGCGGAAAATAAGGATTTTTATTGTTCGCCTCAATAAGCGTTATTATTACAACTATGCTTGTGAATAAATCGTAAATGCGGATAGAAAGAAATCATTCAGGCAATACGGCACTTTCGCATGTTTAATGATTTTTTCATCCTTGATATCCGGTGGTACAGTCAGAATTCCTTTTTCCCAGCGTGCCAGCCATTTGGCTGGAATAAGATGAATAGTAGGAAATTATTTTTTAACGCTAGCTTTCATTCGGAAAGATCTTCATCAGGGGGACCCAGGCGATCCAATTCGGCCAGAATCAACGGAATTTGAGCTTCTAAGTCGGCGGGTTTTATCTTTACTCCACCAAATAAGCGGCTCACGGCGTTTATAGTCCACCTTACTGACCCCCTCTTTGCCGTTTAATAAAAATTTCACCATAAAGGCTACTGCCAGCGCTTTATCATTGCCACTTCTTAAAAAAGTAAAAGAATAACTGCTGACACTAGTGACTGCTCCCCGCCGTAAAAAACGGCGAGGCTTCCCACTTCTCAGGCCGCAACCGTCTTTATGACGGATTTACGGAGGTTCTTGCTAAGGATGTCATAGATACACCGCGGCTACTCTCAATTATTCAAAAAAGTTCATACAACCAAAATCCTCTATCTTATTAAGGTAAAGAAAATAAAAATAAAGTATTAATAGGTAAAATCTATTGCAAAGATTAGTATTTTATCCTTTATTGGTGTACGCTAATTCTTTATTCTATATCCAATTTTTACATAAACCTCGTAAAACTACAGGAGTAACTCATGGTTCTGGTAACTCGTCAAGCCCCTGACTTTACAGCAGCAGCAGTCCTCGGCAACGGCGAAATAGTTGGGAATTTCAACCTGAAAAAACACCTGAACGGTAAACCTGCCGTTATCTTTTTCTGGCCGATGGACTTTACTTTCGTATGCCCTTCTGAGCTGATCGCATTTGACCACCGCTACGAAGAGTTCAAAAAGCGCGGTGTTGAAGTTATAGGTGTTTCTTTTGATTCTGAATTCGTCCACAACGCATGGCGTAAAACTCCTGTCGATCAAGGTGGTATTGGCGAAGTTAAATATGCAATGGTTGCTGATACTAAACGCGAGATTCAAAAATCCTACGGCATTGAGCACCCAGAAGCGGGTGTCGCTCTGCGCGGCTCTTTCCTGATCGACAAAAACGGCGTAGTTCGTCATCAAGTCGTTAACGATCTGCCTCTGGGCCGTAACATTGACGAAATGCTGCGTATGGTTGACGCACTGCAATTCCATGAAGAGCACGGCGATGTCTGCCCTGCACAATGGGAAAAAGGTAAAGAGGGCATGAGCGCTTCTCCAGATGGCGTAGCTAAATACCTATCTCAAAACGCTGCTAAACTATAACCTTAGATATTACCCATAATTAGGCCAGCCGATTATTCCGGCTGGTTTTTTTTCACTGAAATTCCTCGTTTTGCCACCTTGCGCACAAAAACCCCCTATTCCCGATAACTATCACCACTTACAATTAAATTTACAATTGTTTAACATTAAAATCCGTGTAAATAAAACAAGTCATTACACCGACAAAAATAACCTCGCCAAAAGACAGGAGCTTACAATATGTTGAAAACATGGAAAACACCGCTGGCAATAATATCCCTGCTCGTCTCGTTCCACCTTTATGCCGCTTCGGAACCGGCTGTTGAAGCCAAAAATGGTATGGTCGTTTCAGCCCAACATCTTGCTTCACAAGTTGGTGTGGATATCCTCAAAATGGGTGGAAATGCGGTTGATGCAGCGGTTGCTGTTGGCTATGCCCAAGCCGTTGTCAATCCATGTTGTGGCAATATCGGTGGTGGTGGCTTTATGACAATTCATTTAGCCGATGGTACCGATACTTTTATTAACTTCCGCGAAACCGCGCCAAGTGCAGCAAGTGCCGATATGTATCTGGATAAAGAAGGTAATGTTATTAAAGGAGCCAGTTTATATGGCTACCGAGCGGCCGGTGTGCCCGGAACCGTGATGGGGTTAGACAGCACCCTAAAAAAATATGGCAAATTGAGCCGTGAACAAGTCATGGCACCTGCAATTAAGCTGGCACGAGAAGGCTTTATACTGACCCGTGCAGATACCGATATTCTGGACACCACAATCAAGCGTTTCCGCAAAGATCCAGAAGCAGCTCGTATCTTCCTACGCAAAGATGGCTCTCCTTATCAACCGGGAGATAGATTAATACAAACCGATCTGGCAAATACGTTAGAGTTAATTGCTAAAAAAGGGCAAGAAGCTTTTTATCACGGAAATATTCCTAAACTGGTCGCCGAAGCCGCTAAAAAATCCGGCGGCATTATTACCGAAGCCGATTTTGCCAATTATAAAATTTCAGAAACAACCCCCGTCACCTGTCACTATCGCGGTTATAAATTTATCTCTTCCCCGCCACCGAGTTCAGGCGGAGTAACCATGTGTGAAATTCTGAATATTTTGGAAGGTTATAACCTCAAAGAAATGGGATTCAACTCGGCTAATTATATTCACACATTGACAGAAGCCATGCGCCATGCCTACATGGACAGAAATACTTACCTTGGTGATCCAGAATTTATTAAAAATCCAATCGATCGCTTACTGAGTAAACACTATGCTGAATCTTTACGTAAAAAAATAGAACCAGGTAAAGCAACATTATCGGAGAATGTTCAGCCGGGTATTGGACCCCACGAGAAACCAGAAACCACACACTACTCCATTGTCGACAAAGAAGGTAATGCAGTTTCAACTACCTATACTATCAATGGACTTTTTGGTGCTGTCGTCATCGCCCCCGGAACAGGTTTCTTCCTCAATGATGAGATGGATGATTTCACCACTAAAATTGGTGAAAAGAATCTTTATGGTCTCGTTCAAGGTGCGACTAACTCTATTGCCCCCGGTAAGCGCCCATTATCCTCAATGAGCCCGACACTTGTCACAAAAGACAATAAGACATTCCTTGTTCTGGGTTCACCCGGCGGCTCCCGTATTATCTCTATTACCCTGCAAACCGCCTTAAACATTATTGATCACGGTATGTCTCCTCAAGAAGCGGTCAATAGCCCCCGTATTCATCACCAATGGTTACCCGATGAAGTTTATTATGAACAACGTGGTATTTCTAAAGACTCGTTGAATTTGCTAGAAAAAATGGGATATAAAATGGTGGAGCAGATACCATGGGGCGCTGCTGAAGTGATTATGGTTGGTTTACCTAAAACCGCTGACGCTGCTGCTAATTCTTCCGGCAATGATGCAGCCGTATCTGGTCAAGTGCGTGAAAACCATTTTTATGGCGCCAATGATGTCCGACGCCCGGCCGGTGCAGCCATTGGTTACTAATGACCAACAACTAAAAAAATAGCTAATCTGTGTAGGCAATATCGGGATGGGATATCCTTTTTTCAGGAACCCCATCCCATACTCTCCCTGAACATCTGACGATGGCAAACAGTCAGAGAAACAAACATCATCACTGATGCATTTGAGTCTCGCGGGTACCAGAGCGCCCTAAAACGCGGTCATAAATACCAGCCACAACTAAAACCAACAGGGATGGTGCTAACCAAGCCAACCCTTGATCCGCCAGTGGTAAACGTGTTGCCCAATTTGGCAACAAATAAACCAGTGCTTCAGATGACTTAATCGCATCCAAAATACCAAACATCAGACTAATTAACATTACCGGAGCTAAAATACGGGTAAAATTGTGCCACCAGCACAGCGTAAAACTCAACACAATCAGAACGATACAAGGTGGATAAATAGCTGTCAGTACCGGTATAGAAATCTTAATCAAATGACTCAAACCAAGGTTAGAAGTCAACATGGAGAATCCTCCAAGGATCAAAACCAGTGAACGATAAGACAGGGGCAGATAACGGCTAAAAAACTCAGCACATGCACAAGTTAATCCAACCGCAGTCACCATACAGGCGACAAAAATCAACACAGCCAGGAAAATACTGCCGACACCACCAAAAGTATGATGAACATAGGCATGCAAAATGACCGCACCATTTTCTGCATGAGGCACTAACGATCCACTACCAGCGCCTAATTTGAACAGCGATAGATAAACCAGTATCAGACCAAAGCCGGCAATAAAACCTGCCCACATCGCATAACGGGTCAATAATGAAGATGCGGCAACGCCTCTTGAACGCGCTGCGTTAACGATGACAATCCCAAAAACCATCGCACCCAGCGTATCCATTGTCAGGTAACCATTGACGAAACCACTGGAGAATGGGATTTGCTGATAAACATCAATCGCTGGAATTGAATCACCGGCAGGCCAAAGTAAAGCAGCAACACCAAGTATACCTAGCGCCAACATCTTGATAGGCGCTAACACATGCCCGACAGTATCAAGCAAACGGCCTGGGTAAAGAGAAACAGCAATTACCAACACAAAATAAATAAGACTGTAGATAAACAGGGGTAACTCACCGTTACTGGTAAGCGGGGCAATGCCTACTTCAAAAGAGACAGTTGCGGTCCGTGGGATAGCGAATAAAGGACCAACAGCCAAATAACAAACTGTCGCAAGCAGCAAACCAGCAACTCTACCAATAGGTGAACTCAGCTCTTCAATACCACCGCCAACTTTTGCCAATGCGATGATTGTAATGACGGGTAAACCAACCGCCGTCGCTAGAAAGCCTAATGCTGCTAGCCAAACATATTCACCTGATTGTAACCCCACCATAGGGGGAAAAATAATATTTCCCGCCCCGACAAACAGAGCAAAAGTCATAAACCCTAATGCCCAAATATCCTTAGATGATAAACGATGTGTCATAATGATTATTAATGTTTTGTTACCATATTTAATGGCCTGAATAATATAAATATCATCAATAGTTAAGCCCATATTGACAATATTGAACCCTAATTTAACGATTTATTATCAAAATAATATTCACCAGGTATCTGTTGAAGACAGATTATAGTGGTCATGATAGATAGAATCGCCAACAACTGCCCACAAGTAAAACTTTTATAGCGCCAGAAGGCAATAGATAAACCAGAATGCAGAAGTATATGCCGCACTCTTTTTCAAAACTAGTGATTGCTGTTAGCTATCATTGAATAAACACTATATGATTTGCGTTTTTTTTAACCTGAAAAAATAATAATCAATTACGAAGATTAATTATTACTGTTAATCAAACTATTCCTATCTCTTCTGCTGGTTATTTTGACAGGTACAATCAATCCTGCCGGTAAAGTAAAACTAAAGATCGTTCCTTTGCCTATTTCGCTGGAAACTTTAAGATGAGAATGGTGATGATGTAAGGCATGTTTAACAATCGCAAGACCGAGACCACTTCCTCCAGTTTGTCTGGAACGCGCTTTATCTACTCGATAAAAACGTTCGGTCAAACGAGGTAGATGTTCAGCGCTGATACCTTGCCCATTATCTTTCACTGTAAATTCAGCACCATGGGAATTCTTTTTCCAACTGACATCAATTTGAGTCCCTTTAGGAGTATGGTTAACCGCGTTATAAACCAAATTCGACATTGCACTGCGAAGCAGCTCTTCATTACCGAACACTTTTAAGCCTTCACCAATATCAAAATTAATCTTATAACATTCACTACCTAGCGCAGTGGCTTCCTGACGCAATACTTTAAGCATCAAAGGCACATCAACGACTTCATTCATATCAATTTGGGGAGCGACTTCAATTTTAGACAGTTGCAACAATTGTTTCACCAAACCGTCCAGCCTCCGGGTTTGCTCCTGCATCGTATTCAACGCTTTCTTATTTAGCGAACTATCCTCTGCCTGATCCTGCATCACTTCCAAATAACCCTGCAAGACGGTTAGAGGGGTGCGCATTTCATGACTAACATTGGCAAAAAAGTCACGACGGGCATTTTCCAGTGTTCGCTTCTGAGTCACATCTCTGGCAACCATTAAGAATTGCCCCTCAGAATAAGGCATCACCCGGAACTCAACAGCGAACCCATTATTTAATTCAATGGATAAAGGGCGCGAAAAATCCCTGGAAAGGATATATCGGCTAAAATCAGGGTAGCGAAGTAAATTAAAAATATGCTGTCCGTTGTCTTCAGGCCAACGAAAACCGAGTAAATGTTGTGCTAAACGATTACACCAGAAAATATTACCTTCCGTTGTCATCATCACAATAGCATCGGGTAATGATTCCGCCCCGCTACGAAACCGTTTGATCAACAGCGCCAGCTCACGACGCCGCTTTCGATTCCGTTGCTGCATCTGGTGAATACCATAGAAAATTGGCTCCCACCCTCCTCTCCCCGACGGTGGCAACATACTGCGATCCAACCATAGCCAATTCGAAAGTTTCAGCAAGTTATAACCATGCCATATCAGCACCAAAAATACCGAAACAAATAAACACCAGGACAAATGACCAATAAATATCGACAGAATTACCGCAGGCAAACAAAAGAGAAACAGTTCTGAAACCAGTTTTTTCCAAGATAAACGTTCTAACACATTAGATTCTCCGGTGCGTAGACTTAGTAACGGGTAGAAAAACGATAGCCCGTACCACGAACGGTCTGCACCATTTTATCATGGCCGCCAATCTCTAATACTTTACGTAAACGGCGAATATGAACATCAACAGTTCTATCTTCAACATAAACATTTGCTCCCCAAACATAATTAAGCAACTGTTCACGGCTATAGACTCGCTCAGGGTGAGTCATAAAAAAGTGCAGTAATTTAAATTCCGTCGGCCCCATATCCAGTGCTTTATCCTGGCTGGTCACCCGATGGGACGTTGAATCCAAAACCAAACCATCCATTTCAATGATATCTTCCATGACCATCGGTGAAATACGCCGTAATACCGCTTTAACTCTGGCAACCAGCTCTTTAGGAGAGAAAGGCTTAGTGATATAGTCATCTGCCCCAACTTCGAGGCCACGCACCCGATCTTCCTCTTCACCACGGGCAGTCAACATCATCACCGGAATATCGCGAATATTATTATTCCGTTTCATCTGCTTAATTATCTGCAAACCAGAACCACCGGGGAGCATCCAATCCAATAACACTAAATCAGGATATGGTTCAGATAAACATGCCAACGCAGAATCATAATCCTCTGCTTCTACCGGCTGATACCCGTTTTTTTCCAGAACAAAACAGACCATCTCACGAATCGGAGCTTCATCTTCAACTACCAGAATACGTCTTGCCATGATTAATCCCGTTAATATATTGAGATAAACGCTACTTAGTTTGAAAAAGCATTATGCGTCAGTTTTATGACAAATTTATGAAATCCTGCCTTGGTTATCCTCTATCTGCAATCGATTTCGCAATAATTAATTTAACAATTGTCATATTTCATAATGAATGCGAAGCCGCTCGAAGATATATTCACGAAATCAGATTTAAAAGCGACATCCAGAATATAGCGATTATAATCATGCTTCACTTTAACCAATGACGGCGAAAATATGCGTATTATTCACACTTCGGACTGGCATCTTGGCCAATATTTTTTTACAAAAAGCCGGGCTGCTGAACATCAACATTTTCTGCGCTGGCTGATTAAACAGATTGAACATTATCAGGTCGATGCATTAATTGTTGCCGGAGATGTATTTGACACGGGCTCACCGCCTAGCTATGCCCGTGAACTATATAATCGCTTTGTCGTTGAACTACAACCGACCGGCTGTCAGTTAATTAGCCTTGGTGGTAACCATGATTCAGTAGCAACATTAAATGAATCAAAAGAACTCCTTTCCTGCCTAAATACCACCGTTATTGCTCACGCAGAAAAAGATCAACAAAAACAGATAAAAGTACTCACCACCAAACAAGGCAATACCGGTGCAATTCTTTGTGCAGTCCCTTTTCTGCGGCCAAGAGATATTATGATCAGCCAGGCTGGTCAGTCAGGAGAACAAAAACAACTCGTATTACAAGAAGCTATTGCAGAACACTATCATCGACTCTATCAGCGAGCATGTGAATTACGTGATGAATTGAATTTGCCCTTACCTATCATTGCTACCGGGCATCTGACGACCGTTGGCGCCACTGTTACAGATTCGGTGCGGGATATTTATATTGGTACATTGGATGCCTTCCCGGCGCAAGCTTTCCCGCCGGTAGACTATATTGCGCTTGGGCATATTCACCGGCCACAAATAGTGGCTAAATCTGAACATATTCGCTACAGCGGCTCCCCTATTCCTCTTAGTTTCGATGAAGTCGGGCAAGAGAAAAGTGTTTGTTTGGTGGAATTTATTCAAGACAAACTGGAATCCATCAAGCTTTTATCCATTCCGCAATATCAGCCCATGCAACTAATCAAGGGTAACCTGCAACACATTGAACAACAGTTGCAAACTTTTAATAACTATCAAGGAGAACAACCCGTCTGGCTGGATATTGAAGTTGCAACCCAAGATTACCTCCATGATATCCAGAAAAGGATTCGATCAATGGTTGCAGAGCTTCCTGTCGAAGTCATTCTGCTACGACGTAGTAAAACACAGCAACAAAATAGGCTAGCACAAGAAGACAGAGAAACTTTGACAGAACTTAGCGTTAACGAAGTTTTTGCCCGACGGCTTGCACAATCAGCACTCGAAGATGAAGAACATAAAAAACGTCTGACCACCCTTTTCGAACAAACACTGAACGATATCTATCAGGCTAAAAACAAGGAGGAGCAGGCATGAAGATTTTGAGTCTACGGCTAAAAAACATCAATTCATTACAAGGTGAATGGAAAATTGATTTCACAGCAGAACCGTTTGCCAGCAGTGGTTTGTTCGCCATAACCGGTCCTACCGGCGCGGGTAAAACCACCTTATTGGATGCGATCTGCCTTGCGCTTTATCACGAAACCCCACGCTTGACGATTTCTACCTCACAAAATGAGCTGATGACCCGACACACTGCGGAATCATTGGCTGAAGTGGAGTTTGAAATGAAAGGTGTCGCTTATCGTGCTTTCTGGAGCCAACGGCGAGCGCGTAATCAACCCAATGGCAATCTGCAAGCCCCTAAAGTGGAACTCGCCCTTAGCAGCAGTGGTAAAATTCTGGCCGATAAAATCCAGGACAAGAAAGAAAAAATCATTGAAATTACTGGATTAGATTACGGCCGTTTCACCAAATCCATATTGCTATCCCAAGGAGATTTCGCTGCTTTCCTCAATGCTCAGCCAAACGAACGGGCTGATTTATTGGAAGAGTTAACCGGCACTGAAATTTACGGAATTTTATCCCAACAAATTTACCAACAACATAAACAAGCACAGTCAGAGCTGGATATTCTGCAAGTCAAAGCGTCCGCCATTGATTTGCTAACGGCAGAGCAGTATCAACAACATCTGGAACAACAGCAACAACTCACCCATGCAGAATCACAACTCAATCAGCAGATAAAAACATTACAACATTCGGCACAATGGCTGACACAAGCGGAAGAACTTGAGCAACTTGTTACTGAAAACAACGCTTCCCTACAGCAGGCAGAAAAAGCGCTTACTCATGCAGAGCCGCAACTGCAAAAACTGGCTAGCAGTGAACCCGCAGAAACACTGCGCCCATTGTTGGATGATAAAAACCGAACGCAATATGAACATCAGAGAATCAGCAAACAGTTGGCGGAGATGCGTCAGCAACTTCATCAACAACAACAGACGCTCACGCCGATACAGCAAAAGGTGACTCATGCAGATTCTGCCAGAGCAGAGTATCAACAACACCGGCAACAACAAGAAAAGCTGATAACAGAACAGGTGATTCCATTAGATCATCAAATTGCGGTACAGATTAAAGAGCTCAATCTTACTCAGCAACAAATCAACGAGCAGAAAACCGCGCTTGAAAACCGTTGTCAACAATATGACACAGCAAATCAGCGCGCCCTATCATTCACCAATCAAAGAAAACAACTGGAAAATTATTTCGAGCAACAACCTTATCATCAATATTTCGGCGAAAAACTGGCTTTTTGGCAACACCAATTCTCTTGGCGGCAAGAACACCAACAACAAATTGATCACCAAACGCAAAAAGTTGGCAAGCTCACTGCCGAAATCACGCAACTTAACAATAACCTGAACAAACAAAGGGAAGACTTAAAACAACAAATTGAAAATAACCAACCGCTGGAATTGGCATTTGAGCAGGCCAAGCAACAATTTTCTACTCTGCAAAAACAATATTCGCCAGAGAAATTAAAAAAACAATTAACTCAATATCAGGAACAGCTACCGCTGCAACATAAACTGGAGATCCTGTCGCCGCAAATCTTGCAATTACAAGCCGCTATTGCCAGCCATCATATTCGCTTACAACAACCGAAAAAATTATTAAAGGAACTTCCTGTTCAAATTGAATCCATCGATAAACAACTCTCAGACAAACAGCAACATTTAGCCGATCTTACTCAACGTATTCAGTTAGAACAAAAGATTGTCAGTCTGGAAAAAGAGCGGGCACAGCTCAAGGAAGGTTCTCCTTGCCCACTATGCGGTGCTGAACATCATCCTGCAATTCAGGATTATCAAAATATTGAACTGCCAAAATCAGAACAACGGTTAAAAGATTTACGCCAGCAATTTGAAGCGCTGCAAGCCACCAAAATATCATTGGTTAATAAAAAAGAGTTCCAACAGCAACAATACGACCATATTTTGCAAGAAATTGCTGATGCTGAACCACGATTGAATATATTAACGCAACAATGGCAGGAAACCTGCGCAATATTACAGATCGAAATTTCTCTTTCGGATAAACCCGCTCTTGAACTATTTGTGCAACAAAACCAATCTGCTTATCAGCTTTGCCAGACTCAATTAACCGAACTTGAACTAACAGAAAAAACGTACCAAAAAACAGAAAAAACACTGACTGTTCATCAAGAACGCATTAAAGAAATTGAACGAAATATTGAACTGAGTAAACATCAACACAATGTACTGAAAAAACACTTATCTGAATTGCAGCCAGAGATACAACAACAGCAGTGTAAACTAACTGATGTCATCGAAAAAATGACGTCAGAATTACAGCAATATAATTTATCCCTGCCAATGCTGAATGATACTGAAAACTGGCTGCAACAACGTAGAGAGGAGTGGCAGATATATCAAAACTGTCATGAAAACTGGCAACAGATCCAAAAAGAAGAAGCGGTCATTCAAAATCAGATTGAATCATTGCATAAACAGAAAGAAGAATATGTATGCCGTTTAAATGGGCTTAATCAAACAGCACAGCAGCAGAAACAGCAACTCGCAGAAGCACAACAACAGCGCCAACAACTATTTGGTAAGCAATCTGTTACGGACATCACTCAGGCATTACAACAACAATCTCAACAACTGGAAGAAGCGTACAAACAGTCACAATCACATCTGCAACAGGCACAATCCAATATTAGCCAACTGACCGGCGCCATTAATGAGACAGAAAAAAACTACAACCAGTCTGAGCAACAAAAACAGCAGGCAGAACAAAACTTCAATGCTGCATTAGCAAAGAGCCCATTTGCCGATCAGCATGCCGTTGAATCGGCGCTATTATCGCAAGAGCAACGTAAGGAATTGCAACAACTCAAAGAACAGCTTGAACAACAACAGATACAAGCCAACGCCCTATGTCAGAAAGCAGCAGAAACTCTGCAACAACATCGGAAAAATCGCCCTGAGTTACTTAATCAATATACAAAATCACAACTGACCGAACAGTTGGAAAACATTACTGATGAGCTAAAAAGAAACACCTTACAACAAGGAGAGCTGAAAAACCTGCTTGGTAATGATGCAATACGCCGTCAACAGCAAAAATCCTTATTGGAAGAGATCAGCCATTGCCAACAAAATTATGATGACTGGAGTTATCTTAATAATCTGATTGGTTCGGCTGATGGCGCTAAATTCCGTCGCTTTGCTCAAGGATTAACACTGGATCATTTGGTTCATCTCGCCAATCAACGGCTGAAAAAATTGCACGGACGCTACGATTTGCAACGTAAAAACAGTGATGGTCTTGAACTACAAGTGATTGATACCTGGCAAGCCGATGCTATTCGTGATACCAAAACGCTTTCCGGTGGCGAAAGTTTTCTGGTCAGCCTCGCCTTGGCTTTAGCGCTATCTGATTTAGTCAGCAATAAAACCAGTATTGACTCACTGTTCTTGGATGAAGGCTTTGGCACACTTGATCCAGAAACCCTTGATATTGCTCTTGATGCACTGGATCATTTAAATGCTTCCGGTAAAACCATTGGAGTCATCAGCCACATCGAAGCCATGAAAGAGCGGATACCCGTGCAAATTAAAGTGAAAAAAATTAATGGGCTTGGGATAAGTAAACTCTCACCTGAGTTTCGTTATGGTAAACAATAGCGGAAAACAATAAAAAGTATTCCCAAAGTGAACTGAATGCCGTTATTTTTTCCTTAAAAGGATACTCCCGCCAGCATAAAGGCGGGAAGGAAATTTCGACAAGGCATTACCCTTACTGGTTTTGAATGTACTGCGTGACTTGCTCTCGCCAACATACATCAAGAAACAAGAACGCCCAACGAAATGACAATTCTTCGAGCTGTTTGCTATCCCTCTTTCCCCTAATATTAAAAACGCGTTTTACTCACAATTAGCATTCAGGAGGGAGAAGTCCACAGGTTTTGTTAAAGACGATGGTTTTAACCAAGTTTAACAGCTTAATAACTCACAAGCCGTTGACAACCCTTTTTAAAAAATAAAGTTTCTTTCATCATATATACCCTATGGATTTCAAGATGCATCGCGACGGCAAGGGAGCGAGTCCCCGGGAGCATAGCAAACTATGTGACCGGGGTGAGTGAGTGCAGCCAATAAAGAGGCAACTTGAAAGATGACGGGTATATTACCCGCCTTCACAAATCACCAAGAATAAAAGCAATGGTACAAGAATTACAAAAGTTGGGTGTCAACATTCAGCCTTTGATTATAAATGGTGTTTATGATGGTTTTGAAATTCATGGAGCACCATCCTATTCAGGAAATTGCAGGCTTTCCAGTTGGGGGGATCATCGTATTTTTATGTCCTTATTTGTAGCATCATTACGTTGCCAACAAGCTAATTTTATTGATGGTTATGAAGATGTTCATTGTTCATTCCCTTCTTTCTTTAAAGAATTTGAGCAACTTGGTATTACGTTCGAAGAAATGATTTTCCAATCAGAATCGGTTTATTAATTTAGATAAGGTTATCAATATGAATGTCAAGGAAAAAATACACGAAATGGGCTATGTTGTAATACCTGAAGCAATAGAAAAAGAAGAAATTGAAATTATCAGGAATTTTTATACAGAAACATAAAAAATAAATAATCTTTCTACTCTTTTGCCAACAGATATATTAAAAAACACTGAAGTATTTCATGCTATTTTGGATGATAAATCAGTTACAGTTATCAAGGAAATTTTTAGGAAATCTTTTTCTTTATTTCCTAATTTTACTATTCGGGAGAGTGTTTATATCCCTTGGCACAATGATGCGTATTTTTTATCGAATGAGGTAATCAATCCAGATGCACCATTACAATTTATGCAATGTGCTATATATTTGCAGGATAATGATCCTGATTATGGAGGAGGAATAACATTAATCCCTTTTTCTCATCGACTGAATCAAACCACTGTGAAGAATATGCTAAATACTCCGCAAGCATACGAAAAAGTGATCATGAGTAAGGCTGGTGATCTCGTTCTTTGGGATAATAGAATAACTCACAGAAGTACTTATCCTGATAAAGTGCCTGACAACACAAAATTAGCGTTACAGTGGACAGTTTCTGCATCAGAGCAACATAATGAACTATACCTACAATATCTTCGGGATCGTGCACAACATAGTATGCATGTTTCCGATTATTTGCCCAAAAGTCCGAAACCTTATTTTGCAGATATGCCTAATGTTCGATACCCGGACTCATTTCATCAAGATTCATTAGAAATAATGAAAACACAAAATATACACTTTATAGGGCTATGAACTATGACATATTTAGATCATAAGCAGAAAGAAAGTGGAGCATCTCATATATTGAGGCAACTACGCCAGTTAGGTGCGTCTCATCTCTTCATGGTGCCAGGCAAACTCATAAACGCATTCATGAAATGCTACCCGAAAGATAATGATTCAGTATTAGATGTTTTTCCTGCCCCAGTAGTTACCGCCTGTGAAACGGGGGCTGCTTATATGGCAGAAGGACATGCCCGTGTCTCTGACAATTTTGGTATATGTCTGGTCATTGGTGGTCCCGGTGTTACGAATACTCTGACAGGTATAGCTTCTGCCTATACAGATAATTTCCCTGTTTTACTTTTAGCTGGACAAATTTCATCGACAATGGAAATGCACAATGTTTTACAGGACAGTACCCAATCTGGGATTAATCAACAAGTGATTTTTTCTCCAGTAACTCGTGCAACATTTGAAGCTAAAGCTGGTCAATCAATCAGTCGGTTTCTGAGAGAATCACTCAGGGCAATGAAAGGAATTGAAAGAGGTCCAGTGTATCTGGGAGTAAGTAAGGAAATTTTAAACGAATATGATGGAAACCGCCCCGATATTAGTTCAACTGTTTCTGATTCCTGGAAAAATCGCCCAGTAGATATTAATAAAATATGTTCACCTAAACTTGAACAATTAATAAGAAAAAATCATAATTGCATTATTCTCGCGGGGTTACGTAGTAAAACATCTGAAACTGCTGATATGTTGTTAGCATTTGCAGAAAAGTATCATTTTCCAGTAGCAACAACACTTAGTGGTAAAGGGATATTTCCAGAGGATCATCCTCTGTCGCTCGGTATTTATGGTTATTCAGGTAGCCCCAGAGCTATTGAAGCATTTAAAGATCCGGGATTGGAGGGCATTATTTTATTGGGGGTAGATACAACCCAATGGAGTACAATGCTCTGGTCTCCAGAATTACAACTTTCTGGTAGAACTATTCAGGTTGATACAAATCCTGAATATCTTGGTAAATACCTTGATATTACTTGTGGGATTACTGCAAATAGTAGTGCTTTTCTAGACACTCTTGGCGAGTACTACCATAACACGCTCATATCTGGATGCCTAACACGGGAAAAATGGGTAAAAGACCTCAGTACCGTTCCCAAATATTTTCCTATTGATTTTAGTGCAACAGGTGATGCAAAAAGACACCCCGCATCCTATATCAATATTCTCCAAGAACATTTTCCAGAAAATGGAATTGTCAGTGTAGACTCTGGCGCGCATCGTTCATTCTTTGGTCATTATTGGGTCGCCCGCAGACCTGAAGCATACTTATCCGCTACGACACTCGGGCCTATGGGCTGGAGTATTCCAGCCGGAATAGGCGCTAGCTTCGCAGCACCGGACAGGAAATGTATGGTGATCACAGGTGATGGTTGTATGTTAATGCAGGGAATGGAATTAGCCACTGCATCAAAATACCATCGTAATATACTTTTTATTGTCTCCAACAATGCCTCTTATTCCGCAAGCTACTTTAATAATAAAGATAACAGAGCAGATCTAACGAAAATTCCTAATTATGATTGGTGTCAACTGGCTAAGGGATTAGGGGTAAATAGCTTTTGCGTGAATTCTCCTGAACAATTACAGGAGTGCCTAGCCGGGATTATGCAGCAAAACGCTCCTTTTTTGATTGAAATCAAATGTGATAGCCAACACGCTACACCAAATAAGGAATACAACGGACGCATAAAAATACTCCCTCTTGTATGAAAGGAGCAATGGCATGAAATCAAAGCTAATTATCATCAACTCGTGCGTTATCTTAGTACTCGGATTGTTTTCTATAGACCTCTATAATCCAGCACTTCCCATTATAAAAATGGCGCTCGCAATAACAGACAATCAGGCACAGAGCTTGGTTGTTTATTATCTCCTTGGTTTTGCAGTATCTCAGATTTTTTATGGCCCACTTTCTGATAAATACGGGCGTATTCCTGTAATCATATTTTCCTTATTATTTTCTGCTGTTGGTAACTATCTAACTTCTACCGCAGAATCATTTCACACACTCTCATTATTCAGACTCCTGACGGGAATTGGCGCAGGTGGATGCCCAGTTATTAGTAGAGCAATACTCAGTGATACTTTTAGGGATAAAACGGAATTATCAAAATCACTGGCAATTTTTTCTATGGCATCACAAGTTTCTCCTGCTTTTGCCCCCATTATTGGGGGCTATATTACTGAGTATCTGCCGTGGAAATTTAATTTTATCGCGCTAGCCATCATGATGTTGTTAGGTGCGATTTTTGTCAAAATGACACTGCCGGAAACATCTCCGATGAGACCAAATAGCAATGGTAGACTGGCTGGTTTTCGGATTTTATTATCAAATGTTAATTTTGTTGTATACAGTGTTGTCTCTGCTGTCTTGTTTGCCATTAACCATTGGTTATTTTACTGCTAGTCCTTTCGTATTCCAGACCCAATTTGGGTTATCGTCATCACAGAACGGATATCTGTTTATAATCTATTCTGCTGGAATTGTAATAGGCTCATTGTTAACAAAAAAGGGTTATCACACGCTACACCCGAATATATTCTTAAAATATCTTTGCCATTATTACTGTCATTCACGGTAATAGCGCTCATTTTTATTCACTTCACTCAGATATTATCAATTGGCTTCATCATTATTTATAGTTTTGCGATAGGGTTGGGGTGTGGGCTATCTTCCCCTTTATTACTCGGGATAAGTTTATATGGTCATCCTGAATTATCAGGAACGGGTAGCGCTTTGCAGGGGGCACTCAAAATGGCCGGGGCAGCTATTATATTATGGTTTTTCTCCAGTGGTCATACAACGACTGCGACTGGCTTGATGTGGGGACTTTTTGCTCTTGCTCTGATTTGTTTCATTTTAATAGTTTGTACCCAGTACTGGGTGTCTGAAACAGAAAACTGACGTTTGTAGAACATATATGGAGAGAATATGGATCTTAAAATAACGGGGCGTTGGGCTGTTATATGTGCAGCCAGCGAGGGTCTGGGCTTTGCTTGCACAGCAGTGTTAGTTGCAGAAGGTGTAAATGTTGTTATTAACGCACGACGAACTGAACAATTGGAAATGGCAGCGCTACAGTTGCAAGAGATAAATTCAGCCGTGTCGATAAGATGGATATCGGGTGATATAACTCAACCGGGGACACAAAAGGCAGTATTAACAGCTTCACCTATGGTGGATATCCTTATCACAAATGCAGGAGGGCCGCCAACAGGTCATTTTTCTGAATGGAGTCATGATATATGGTATCAGGCAATTAACACCAATATGCTTACACCAATAACCCTGATCCAAGCAGTGATCAATAAAATGGCTGACCGTAGTTTTGGGCGCATCATCAATATTACTTCTGGTACAGTTAAAGCACCTCAAAATGAGTTGGGATTATCAAATGGAGCACGAGGAGGGCTAACAACTTTCGTTAGCGGTTTGGCAAAATCTCATTTATTGATGAGAAATAATGTCAATATAAACAATCTATTACCCGGAGCATTCGAGACTCAGCGCCTGAGACAAACATTTAAACAAAAAGCATTAAGATGTGGTGATTCACCGGAAAATATGGCAATGCAACGTAGCCAGAAAATTCCCGCAGGAAGATTTGGAATTCCAGAAGAATTTGGAGCCTATTGTGCATTTTTATGTAGTACCCATGCCTGTTATATAACAGGACAAAATATTCTTATCGACGGGGGTGCTTATCCCGGTGTCTTTTAGAGAGCCTGCAAAATTCAATTATCATGAAGCTGTATGATTGCTTTTTCAGCCCTATCAACATGTTACAACGGCAGAGAATAATACAAAGCATGGAGTATTTCACCTAAATGATGTCATGAGTTTTCAGAACAGTGAACGTGAAATTGTGACAGGCACCTTGGTGTGCCTGAGCAAAAAATCAGTCACAGTTCATACTGAAAATGGCATTCACTGAAATGCTGCGCCGCAATTGAGAACGCTGGTAACACATAACCGTTTTACCTATTTTTTATTACGTCATTTTTATAGTTTTCTTCGTAAAATAACAATGAAAAATCATTTTAACACCCACTTGTTAGTTATATAAAAGCTTTAATGGCCCCGTATTATCACTTTTAAATAATTGTATCAGGTTAGATAAACGTAAAATAATCGGAGGATAACATCACCGATAAATGTATTAAATATAACAGAGAGTCAGCCGTTTTTAACCACTCTGTATTTCTTTAAAATCTGGCATTAATGAAGCACCTATTTTTTCAATCCTTAGCTAACTAATCACCGATAGAAAGCAGCTTGCAATTATCCAGACGTGAAAATGCAAGTAAAAAGATAAGCTGAACCATGTTAAAGAGATGATAAACAAAGCCTGTAACAGGTAAATAATTCTATTTTCCATTTCGTATTTAACAATCCTATTTTTATTAAACTGATACTTGTTTTTTTCATTTTTACTTTAATAATCCTATGTTACTTTTCTATCCTTAAAAAACAGAGAGTAAATGGTGCATTACTGGCATTAAAATAAAAGCATATTTCTTTAACCATCTTTAATGCTGTTAATCTGGTTAACCTAAAAGTTCATCTGCTTTCTTTAACGATTATCTCTGATTTTACGTAAATTTCTTACAGCCATGTAAAATAAACTTAAAATCTGCTTTTCTTGATTTTTTCTCTTTCAATGCCAATATAGCATCGAATTTTTTATCCGCTGAAAAAGAACCTTAACTATTTCTTGTTACTTTTGATGATTAAATTTTTCACTTGTTTTTTCATAATACGCTTGCCACTTTTTTCCCGATTTTAAAACCACACTGACAAATAAAAAATGGCTTTTATCAATACCTGCTTTATCACATACAGATAAAACATATCCAATCTCAGGGTAATATTTCTCTTTATTTATAATTTATCCAGATATCACTTCACTTTTAAAATCACGATCCCTTCCTGACTATCTGATACTACAAACACAATAGCTTAATTAGTTTAAAACCGGAAAGCTGTTTAAAAATAAAAATGTTAACTAAAGTTGACACAACTGTGTTTTATACCTATAATCAAAGTATAGATGGGGATAAAAATGGAAATTAAAAGCACAAGTATTTTTAACCAATGGATAGATAAATTGAAAGATACCAGAGCAAAAGCAAAAATACAGGTCAGGATTAAGCGATTGTAGTTTGGTAACTTCGGTGATGTAAAACCAGTCGGAGAAGGAATATCTGAATTAAGGATTGATGAGGGAAAAGGGTATCGGATTTACATTACCTCACATGGAGAACAATTAATTATATTATTGTGTGGGGGTGATAAAAGCACACAGTCAAAAGATATACAGCAAGCAAAGAAAATAGTTAAAGAAATTGAGAGGTATTTATGAACAAAGGAATCGAAATCAGCAACTATGAAATTGCGGAACACCTGAAAACAGAAGAAGATATCCAACTGTATTTAGAGGAGGTGATGAAAGAGGATAATCCAGCCCTGATATTATCTGCATTGGGAGATATTGCCAAAGCCAGAAATATGAGCCAGCTTGCAAAAGAAGTGGGTATAAGCAGGGAGGGATTATATAAAGCCTTATCAGGAAAAGGAAATCCAACTTTTACAACTATTTTGAAAATAGTGAAAGCGCTTGGATTAAGATTTGAGTTACAATCTGCTAACGTTAATATTTAAATTTAAGCTTTGGTATATTGGTCACCTTTAAATCTTTAATGATAATCATGGCGTGTTTTTTTCTGATTGTCATGATGACTTTATACAAGTCGTCGCAGCAAATATTAGCAACGTGGGTATACAGAAAACTGCGCCTTATTAACCTTCCCCTGAAAGATGAGGTTTTAAGGCGCATTTGTATAATATAAAAGCGATAAATCTTTTCCCTATAGCTAGGGCAAAACCGAAAAAACACCGCGATATGGCGACTGATTAATCCGCAGTAACCAGTTCCAATATTTGCTGTCTGACATGCTCGAAAATGAGTTCGCCTATTTCCGCACTTGAACCGGATGTTTTGGAAAGAACGCCTCTTGTTGAAAATTCTTTTTTAATCGGTACTTGATAGATCCCAGCGCGTGGCGGTTTATCATGATCAGGTCGCTCCGCTCTCACTAAATCGGGACGCAAATGCAACATTAAACTCGTTTCTGTTAACCCTGCATGCTCAGCGTGCCAACCGGGAAAATCAACTAAATGTTCACGAGTCCAATCATCAGATACCAAACTCCACCAGCTAAATACGATAACGGAACGATCGTTAAAATGTCCCTCCGCCCGTAATGCGTCTACCGCTTCGAAAATAAAACCTTCATTCTCAAAATGACCATTAATGATCACCAGTTGCTTAAAGGGTAATGAGCACAAGCTCTTAATTGTTCGGCTGATATAAGCGGTAAATGTTGATCCATCCAGGTAAATAGTACCAGGAAATTCAAGTCCACCCCCACTTTGTGGCAATGATCTGGCAGACACTGGCTGTACCGGCAAGGTGAATCCATTAATATCCTCCGCCAACACGCGAGCAAAGGCTTCTGGGATCACTGAATCCACATTCAACGGCAGATGAGGCCCATGCTGCTCAATCCCGCCAATCGGCCATATCAATGTTTTACCTTCAACCGCGGCTAAGACCTGCTCACTGGTCAGTTCCGCAAATTCTCTAATTTTATTATTATTCATGATGTTATCCATTTTCCTCATACTTTTTCTGACGTCATAACTTGCGTATATTCATGAACAATGCGCTGCAATGTTTTATACATATGCCGATGAAGCGCGGTGTAAACCTGCACCGTATTCGCCCCTGCCAGTAGGTATTCATGAACATCATTACCATCCTGTACGCCTCCCGACCCAAGTATTGGAATCGTCACCCCTCGCTTACGCAGGTTATAAATAGCGGCAAGCACCATTGGTTTGATCCCTGGCCCAGAGTATCCGCAAACCCCATTAAGCAGCGCTTCGCCATTCTCTGTGTCGAATGCAATGCCTGAAATGGTATCGCTCAACGTTATCCCATCAGCCCCCCCTTCTACCGCAGCTTGAACACGCCCATACAAATTATCGCCAAGCGAGAGTTTGACCGCAAAAGGGGTGTCCGTTCGCTCTTTCACTGCTTTGGTGTAGTTGAATACACGTTCTGGTGTATCTCCCGTGAAGTCATCCGCATGCAAGCATGAAATGCCTAACTCCAAAGGGGCATCGGTCACTTCCGAGATACGAACAGCCAATGAACCTAACGCCTCAGGTGATTCAGCATGGATAGAAACTATCACCGGAAGTTGTTCTTCCTTAAATTCACGGAGAAGTGTTAACCAATAGTCAACGGTTTTCTTCGAATACGTCGTATTGTTCAGCATCCCTGTACTGAATAAATAGGTCTTTTCTGTATGCAATTTTTCTGAGCGCGGGTAAATCGTTTTTGTCACGACTGCCCCTGCGCCGTAAGCGATAAACTGGCGAATATTTTTAGCTTGATCAGAAAGCAAACCCGACCCAACAATAATTGGGTTTTTTATCTTCATTCCTAAAACATCATAGGTTGATTCAATAACTCGATTTTCCATCGTAACTCCACAAATTACCCATTCAAGCAAACTCGCTATTAACCCGCCTTTCAATTCAATAGAAAGTCAATAGAAAGGCGGTATATCCTCAAAAAGGTGATCAATAGCTATTCAACTGCAAGATTCCTGAAAATCTCGCCAATCTGTCCCGGATTTTGACGAAAATCGTGAATATCCAATTTCGACAAATTGCAAATATGCTCTAATCCCTTTAACAAATGACTACCACCATTCACAATCGGTAGTTGAGTGATTAATAAGACGGGCCGTTTCAGAGCAGAGGCCCAACCAAGTTCAATATGTGTACCGTCAGTACGCAGTAATTCATCACCTTGATGAACCGGAAGAATGGGCATGAAAAAATCACACTGCCGCATCCATTGGAAATCCCGTTTCGATACCATATCTGGCGTATAACTGGGTGTATCAATGCCAAATTTCTCAGTCAAATGCGCCGAAAATACATTACCATTCAGTGCCTTCACCGTCTTAATCGCCAGTTGGATAGTCGTTCTCAACTCCTCATGAAAACCGTTATCACAAATTGCAAATTGAATCGGCCCACCAATGAAAACACTTTTATTTGCCAACGGCATAACGTTCCCCTTAATTTTCATTACTCAACAGACTATGAGCCGTCGTTTCAGAGCATCGAACTCAGCACAGCCAGAAGATAGGATGCTTAATAATTCAATAAGTTATTACTCACAACAGGCCAGTTTGCTCTAGCTATATCGAGGAAGCAGGTTGTTTTCCTCAAGTTCATCTAAGCTATCTACAAATGCCAAATAAACTTTTTCCAGATGAGTATCATCATGTGCATCGGATATAAACCAGCAACGCCATTCCCAGATATAAACCCCTCTCATTAACAGGTTGTAGTAAAGCAAATCCATGTTGTCACGATGCATTAATCTAAAAAATGAGGAAAACGATCTTGCCTCGATAGGAACCCGACGGCTTAAGAACAGTTGGTTCAAACGTGAAACAAACGATTCAGTACGCTGAGTCAGTGCCTTGGTAAAAGTTTCCCCTCTCCTCTTGATCTCCTGCAAAGTGGCTTTCGCAGCGGTCATGCAAAGCGGATGTTGAAAATAGGTCCCACCAAAGAATGTCGGCTCCGCTGCGGGGAAACTATCATCGTTGAAATTCCAGTTTCCACCGTCAATCGAATCAAGCATATTCTTCCTACCCGTAATGACGCCCAGAGGCATTCCACCACCTATCGTTTTGCCATAGGTCACAATATCGGCCTCAATGCCGAATAACCCTTGGACACCCGCTGGATGAGATCTGAAACCTGTCACGATTTCGTCAAATATCAGCAGAATATCTAACTCCCTGGTCACTTGACGCAAACGTCGCAAATAATCTGGATTACTCAATCCTGGGTCACGCGTGGGTATAGGTTCTACCAGCACCGCAGCGATATCGGTTCTATTGGTTTTGAGAAACTCAATGGCCTCATTGGAGCCAAACCCAAACACCGAAACATCAGCAACCATATTTTCAGGTATACCCACCGAAATGGGTTTTGTCGCATTAACTTCATCATATTCACCAGCTCTAGCCAGTACGGCATCCCAATGTCCGTGGTAACTGCTAGAAAAGAGCACAATATGATTACGACGAGTGAGCGCTCGTGCTGCCCGAACCGCATTCATCACTGCTTCCGTTCCACTATTGACGAAAGCAACGCGATCCATGCCAGTAATCTCTTTGATAAGTTCAGCCACTTCTAAACCTATCTCATGCCGAGTTCCCAAACCAAAACTGTTGTCTATCTGCTGAGTGAGCGCTTTAACTACAAAAGGTGGGCTATGACCAAACAAATGCGCACCGAATCCCATCGTCATATCAATGTAATCATTACCATCAATATCCTTGACAACAGGGCCGGCAAACTTGGTGCAGACAATCGGGTAAAGTAGCTCTTTTATGGAGGGCTTAAAGCCAATTCCAGAACGGCTATCTGCAATATTTTTACGTACCGCTACCGAATGAATTTTTGATTTAATCGTTCGCTCGTTATATTTAGATATGAATGAAGCCAGATACTTTTTTCTCTCCTCAGATTCAATCGATGGTGCGCTTCTTGACATCCATTGGAAAAAACGTTCTTTCTTAACCGGTGGAATATTTGGCGTATCGGATTGTTCAGACCTTTTTTCTTGATCAGCCAAGGCGGGTTGAGTGACCAAATGGTTATCTTCCATAACATTGTTTTTATCCGCCATAACATTGCTTTTATCCGCCATCAAGATATATTCACTGAGTTGACGAACCGTTTGTAATTCTGCGAAAAATTGCCGCACTGAAAGTTTTATACCAAATCGTTTATGGATGGGCTCCAATGCTTCGAATAACAAGAGTGATTCCGCCCCCAATTCAACCAACGGTATTTCTAGTTTTATCTCTTCTTTCGGTAAACCAAATGTTTCTGCAAAAATAGCGATTATTTCTCTCTGAATAATTTCAATATTACTCATATCAACCTCACTTTCCTCAAAATGAAGACGATCTCTACCGGTTTTACAGCTCAGATTGCCGTTCTTTCAAATGGATAAGTTGGCAGCGGGAGCCGTTTACGATATTCGCTCTGGTAAAAAATATCCCAATTGATACTTCCCCCGGCCTGCCAGACAAAGGCAGGCGAAATAAACATCTCTTGCAGTTCACTCAATTGAGGGGTCACCACTAGGGCTTTATTTAGCAGGCCCGATATCAGTTCACGGATATCACGTGCGACAATCACCTTGCGTATAGATAAATGTCGTCGGCCACGTTGTAAGGTAAATGCCACATCAGCGATATTCGTTTCTGGATACTGTTCAAGATATTTCACTAAATCCAAAATTTTTTGCGCTAATGCTGTTTCAGTACGTGCACTCAGCGGGATCAGATGTGCTGCCGCCAGGGAAGGTATGTCAGGCTTTCTCTCCGGTGGTTCGGCAACGACAACATGAACATTTGTACCACCGATCCCGAACGAGCTAACACCAGCAATTCTCGCCGCCTTATCGTTATCCCAATCTCTAGATTCAGTAGGCACATAAAACGGCGATTCAGGCTCCCTCAATTCAGCACAAGGAGATTCACAATTCATTGACGGAGGAATAATGCCTGAATTGACAGCATAGATGGCTTTTATCAGCCCAGCGATACCCGAAGCACAATCAGCATGACCAAGATTGGATTTAATCGAACCTAAAGCACACGATCTGGCCGATACGCCGGCAAATACCCGTCCTAGCGCCCGTAATTCAATCCCATCACCAACAGGTGTGCCAGTACCATGCGCTTCAATCAAACCAATCTGATCAGCTCGGACATCAGCCGCCGCAAGCGCACGACGGATCACCTGCTCCTGACCTGAAACCCCCGGAGCACTATAACCCGCCTTGACAGACCCATCGTTGTTGATTGCCGACCCTTTGATAACCGCTAAAATCGGCTCACCATTAAGCAAAGCATCCTCCAGACGGCGTAATACCACGAACGCGGTAGCATCAGAGAAAATCGTACCGTCAGCTTTCTCATCGAACGCGCAAACTCGTCCTGTCGGAGACAATATCCCCCCCGCATGGTAAACATAACCAACATGAGCGGGATACCTGACACAAACACCGCCTGCCAGCGCCATGTCACTTTCACCTAGCAATAAACTGTTGCAAGCCATATGCACAGCCACTAGTGAACCTGAGCAAAAAGTGCCTACGCTGACAGCAGGCCCCAAACAGTTGAGCTTATACGCCACACGCGTTGCCAAAGCATCTACAGAACTTCCACCAAATAGCAGCATGGCATCAGCAGAAGAGTGGTTCAGTGTCGGTACATCGGCTTGCCAGGTACTCCGACGAGAACCGATAAAAACTGAACAGAGCCCTGCGTCTGCCCCGCTGGAATAACCGCTAAGTTCAAGTGCCTCATGGCAAACCTCCAGACAAATCCGTTGCTGAGGGTCCATTTTAGAAACTTCTCTCGGCATCATTTGAAAATAACTGTAATCAAATGCTTCTGGATCTTGCAGGTACGCACCACGCGGAACGTAATGCAATCCGCCTTCACCTGCATCAACGCCCCGATTATGAAGTTCTTCATTGGTATAACTCGAAATCAGTTCCCGCTTCCCTAAGATCGCATCCCAAAGATCTTGACTCGAATCCGCATTAGGAAAACGTCCAGCTATGCTGGTAATCGCAATATCTGTTGAATAATGCATTTGTATTTTTGATTTCATGCTAATTCCCTTTCCCGAACACGTTGGTCTTGCCGATCCGCGCTATAGCACGCCGCCTTGATTGCGCTTTTTCTCTACTTGCATCGCAAGAGACGCCACGGTGCTCGATTCGAAAAGATCAACCATAGATACCGCAACATTAAAATGAGCATTAACTTGTCGCACCAACTCAGCCCCAACCAGTGAATCTCCCCCTAAATCGAAAAAGTTCGATTCATGATCAACCGCGCAGCGCAGTACACCACGCCAAATAGCTGTCATATCATCGATAATGGATTTATTTGATGCCGAGGGAGATACCATTGCAGTTTGCGCCGTATCCGTTTGCAATGAATTCTCCACAATATTATGCAACCGCTCATTCAAAGGTACGGTGGAGACAGCAAAACGCGGCTCTGCATGGCATGCCGAGAAAATAATATCCAATGCATTAACAACATCAGCATGGCGTAAAGGGCGAGCACGATTGACGCTGTATTTGAAGCTATTTGACTCATCCCAACCCTCCCATCCATCCCAATCAATGGAGAAATAGGGTTTATCCAAATGGTGGGTTGAGGCAAATGCGGCACAAGCTTCGTTTGCCGCAGCGTAAGGTGCAAGCCCCAAACCACCCGCGAAAACCGACAAAGATGAGGTAAAACAACCAAACCTCAGAGGACGATCGGCAAATATTTCATGCAAAACAGCAGCCCCTTTTAACTTCGGCTGCATCAACTTTTCCCAATCATGATGAGTCGAATTTTGCAGCCACTGGATTGTTGCCTGACCAGAAAGCCCGGCAGCATGGACAAAACAATTAGCGGCCCCCAGCCGAGATTCCACACGGGAAAGTTCTGCCAGCACACGGGCTTTATCTGTCACATCGGCAGTAATCACTGCAAAGTCCGCCCCCATCTTGCGCAATTGCGTTATTCGTTGGCTCTGTAACGTATCAGATTGGGTGAAATCTCTGGGTGTCTGACCGAGCAGGACAAGCTTCGCGTTGAATTTGGTGACCAGATATTGTGCAATGCCAAAACCAACCGTTCCTAATCCTCCAGTCACTAAACAGATCATGTCAGATGAAAGATTTTCGCTAACAACTGGACTCTGAACGTCAAAATAGCGTTTCCAACGCCAACCTTGACGCATAGCAACCGCATTCTGATCATGAGCAGTAAAAAGTTCAGCCACGATATACTGGGCATCCTTAAGAGAGTTAAGTTCTTTGACCGGTATGTCGATAACTTTCACTATCATGCCAGGCAATTCCTGGTTGATCGCCGAAATGGAGGCCAGCGCCGTAGCCCGTTCAATACTCCGTGGTTCGCTGCCCATCACGTCGATAAAACCGGGTCCGATCAATGTTAACGAAATGGCTTTATTTCCCACTTGAGAAAACGCTTTTACCCTATTAAACAGCGTAAATGGGAACCGATCTTCCCCTACTGGCACTTCATCCACTGACGGGATATCACCCAAAATGAAGAGGATATGATCGGGTGTAGGCGCTTGTTGTGCCTTCAACCTTAGCATCAAACTCTGAACACTGACGGGATCGTCAACGTCGACGATGTACTCTGTTTCATCAAAAGCAGTTTCATCGAAATCAGTTTCATCGAGAGAAGTGACACGATTTTCATGCACTTCAAACACGTTTTGCCCCAGATCACGCAGCACATCCGCGATCGGACACATCTTTTTATCGCTGTTATCGTAGAAAATCAGCCAGTTACGCTTAGCCACCGATGATGATATCGGCGACAAGCGCTGCGTTCGTTTCCAACGTTCAACATAAACGCCGACTGACTCATCGGAAGCCTCAGAGCTTGCCACAGGTTGACTAGTGCCAGGTTCTGGTTTGTACTCTGTTAATGTTGAATCTGTGTACCAGCAGCGCCGACGTTGCAAAGGTTGAACCGGTAGTGGAATACGTTGAACAACTTCCCCATCTCGCAATATCGACCAATCTATCACCAAACCACGTTGCCAAAGCTTGCCGACCAGTTTGACTAAAGCCGAGTCGCGCTCTTCATGGAGAGTATCCAAACGAATAATATTTTCAGGATTTACAACGATTTCAGAGAAACTATCAGGCGAATGGTCCAAATCTAATATCACATCATTTGCTGATATGACTTCATTCTGCTGCTGTAAGCTCGGCAGCGCACCATCAATCAAGATAGCTTTCACATTATTGCCATCAATCATGCCGTGATGTTTAGACCAAAAACTTCCGGGCAAAGCTATACCACGCTCAGCGAAATTACCACGCTCAGCGAAATGTGGTGTCACATTTCCTAGCAACTTATCAGCAATTTCAGGCAATGTCAGCATGCCTAACGAGCAAGCAACAGCAAGGTCGTAACGACTATCGGATATGATGAATATTGGCGTCGAAATCATCTTCCGCCAACAATTGATCGCCGCAATTATCGCCACAAGATTGGCAATTTTTCCCTTATCGCCATCATTTATTGTCATTTCAGTGATATCGATTTTACCGATGTTATGGGAAACATCTGTCGGCAATGCAGCAAGCAACCTATCCACTTCTTGCCAATAACCAGGTATCTGCACTGATAAAGCGGATCGAATAGCAGGACCAAGCGCAATCACCAGACGTTGTGGTTCAGAGACTTGTGCTGTGACGGTGAAATCTGTATTTCTGATACCGTCAATCAACATCTTCACATCTTTAGCATATAAACAAGCTCTGTATGGCTGGGCTGCACGACCTTCCGCATAAGTAAAAGCCACTTCATCAATATGCGTATCGGGTTTAACTTCCAGCGTTCTTGCCAAATGAGTACTCAATGTGTTCAAGGCATTAGCACTGCGCCCCCCTAATGGAATAGCTCGCCAGATAACTCTATTTTTACCTGACCTTCGTACCGGCGCTTGCTCCAAAATCATGTGAACATTGCTGCCACCGGCACCAAAAGAGCTCACGCCTGCCCGTCGTGGTCCTTTCACCGGCCAGTTGATGGGCGTGGTATTGATAATGAAAGGGCTTTGCTCAAGATTCATAACAGAGCTGGCCTTGCTGAAAGTCGGATGTGGGGCAATCATGCCGGTCTTTAATGCCATTATCGTCTTGGCTAATCCAGCAAACCCCGCCGCCGCCGCTAAATGACCCACGTTAGCTTTAATCGATCCCAACGCACAAAATCTCTCACGATCCGTATTCTGGCGGAAAGCCTGACAAAGCGCGGCATATTCCACCGAATCCCCAAGTGGCGTTGCGGTACCATGTGCCTCGATCATCCCTAATTCATCCGGCCCAACATCAGCGAGCGCCTGAGCATCCAAAATGAGTTTTCGTTGCCCATCCACCCCCGGTGCAGCAAAGCCAGCCCGTGCTGAACCATCATTATTCGCCGCTGAACCGAGGATCACCGCATGGATGGTATCCCCGTTGCTAATGGCTTCATCTAATGGCCGTAGCGCCACCAACCCCGCCCCATCGCCAAAGAAAGTCCCCGATGCCTTCTCATCGAACGGTCTACAATAGCCATCCTCAGAGAAGATCATATCCTGCTGGTGAAAATAACCCGGTCGAGAATGGACATGTCCGGCAACACCACCGGCGAAAGCAATCTCGCACTCGCCAAGCAAGAGGCTTTGTATCGCCATATGCACCGCCGTTAGTGATGTCGAACAGCCGGTCAAAACAGCTACACTCGGCCCGTCAAAACCGAGTTTGTATGAAATTCGCGCTGGCAGATAATCCTTATCATTAGTCAGCATGAGCTCTGTTCCCATTAATGAAACCAGATCACACTCAGATTTAATGACATTGGGCAAATAGGTATTCATCGAACTCCCGGTAAAAACACCAATACGAGGACGTCGGAAAGGATTGCCATAGCCGGTCACTTCGGCCAGTTCCCATGCGCACTCAAGCAGCATTCGATGCTGAGGATCAAGCAATTCGGCTTCTCGCTGGCTGATTGAAAAGAAATCCGGGTCGAACAGATCAATATCCGGCAAACGCGAATCGACAGGAACATAATTTTTTGCAGTGAATATATGCTGAGCTACACCACAACGGATAAGCTCTTCCTGGCTATATCTTTTGGCAAGTATTCGGCCAGCAACAAGATTATTCCATAGCGCATCCAAGTTATTCGCCACAGGTAACCGACAAGTTACGCCAATGATGGCAATCGCATTCTCAGACATCTTGTTCCCCTTTCAGTGAATGAATTTGTCTCTCCTTCAATGCTTTTCTTGCATTCAACGTTTTTTGACGTCGCGTTTGAGAGGGTTTATCCGCAACTTCTACCAACACCATCGGTTGCAGAGGGCTTAAAAGATAATTAGCCAACTTCCGGATAGTTGGAAAACGGAATAAATCTGAAGGAGCCAAGGCACCACATCCCGGTAATTGCACGAGCTGTGCATAGATTTGCATCAGTGCCAATGAATTACCGCCAATATTAAAAAATGCGTCATCCAGCCCGACGGTTGATCTTCCCAACACTTCACACCAAGTTCTCGAAATTTCGGCAAAAACTGAATCAACAGGTAACACAGGCGCGGGTCCCAACGAACTGATATCTGTCAATTGCCCCGCTTCAATCAAGCCATTTAATGCTCTTCTATCAATTTTGTTGTGAGCATTACGCGGCAATTCATCAGCCAGCATCATCCTGCCGGGCAACATGTAGATGGGGAGATAAGCTTTGAGATGATCACGAATAGCGGACTCTTCGGGAAGGTTATCCTTACTGACAGGGACGAATATTGCGACTAAGCGATTGAGCCCTTCGTGAGATTCAACGATGACTGTGGCGTCCGCAATAGCATGATGACGATTGAGGCAATCCTCAATCTCAGCAATCTCAATTCGATAACCAGAGACTTTTACTTGGTCATCTACGCGGCCACAAAAATGAATTCGTTCCCCATCCCAATAGGCTAAATCACCGGTTTTATACATACGTCTATGATGAATATAGGGATCGGCAATGAAACACTGAGTAGTCAACTGTTCAAGACCGACATAACCACGAGCAACGCCACGACCACCAATGTAAATTTCGCCAACCTCACCCATTAGGGGTGTTTGCCTTGAAGGATTTAAAAGATAGACCGTTGCGAAGCTTAACGGTTTGCCAATGGGAATCACATTGTAGTCAGTTAGTTCTTCCGTTACCTTCTCCACAGTGGCGAAAATGGTTGTCTCTGCAGGACCATACATATTCCAAAATGTCCACTGCGCACTCAAATAAGGCCGAACCGTGGCACTGAGCAATGCTTCACCACAAATTACCCAATGCTTTATCGCATAAGCCCTTGGCCAATGCCGAAACTCAGATAATAGATTTTTCAAACCGGAGGGCGTCTGGCTGACAATCGTTACCTGCTCTGCTGCGACAAGATCCAGAAATTTGTCTGGCTGGTTCCGCAGATCATCAGGCACAACCACTAAAGCGCCACCAGAGCAAAGGGCCCCCCAAAGCTCCCACACAGATAAATCAAAGCTGGCTGCATGGAACCAAGTCCACACCTCGCCAGGCGCGTGGGCCAAATATTCACTCATTGCATTCAAACAAGAAACAACATTGCTGTGCTCAACATCAATGCCTTTGGGAGTCCCGGTGGAACCTGAAGTGAAAACACTGTATGCAATCGAAGCGGGTGTAGAATGATTAAATGTACAGTGATCAAATGTACCGTACTCAGCACGCCTTACCGTAAGGGGTGATTCAGTAGCCGTCATCGTCATCAGCTTAGCTGTACACCAATCATCTGGGTCAACATCAGCGTTAACAACAATAAGCTTCATCTCTGATTGCTCGACAATCTGCGCCAGACGTTGCTGTGGCAACCTAAGATCTAACGGTACGTACCCCGCGCCCGCACGCATAATACCAAGCATGACCACCACCGCTTCCGGTGAAGGTAACAATGCAACCCCTACGCGATCGCCAGGCATAACCCCATTTTGTATAAGCTGAACAGCGACCTCCAGCGACCAATGCTGCAAATCCAAATAAGTTAATGTATCGACACCATAACGAATCGCTACTGATGCCGCTTGTTGCGTCACCCATTGATCAAAAAGCGAAATAATGGTTTGATTTGACACTTCCGGGAGAGCATCAGAATTAATCGGACCAAATGGCAGATTGTAATCCTCTGATTTTGGTGCCAACAAAGTATTAATCTCTTCATCAGGCGCGGCGACAAGCGCTTCAACCATCAGCTCAAAGCGCTTTGCAAATATCTGAAGGCCTGAATGTGAGAAAAAATGTTTGTCCCCTTTAAGCTCACATCTTAATTGGGAACCGGCATCCACAAACATCAGTTCAATATCAATCTGGCCTTCCTGCTGACAAACCCTGAATGGGGAAATAGTCCGCCCCGCCCATGATACCTGAACAGAATCGTCAGCCATCTCCAGTGTCAACCAACGCGATTGCTCTACATGCCCTAGCATATTCACCATAGCCTGAAACAATGGGTTACGACCATCATTTCGTTCCACGGCCAGATGTTCGACCATTTGGCTGAGACAAAAATTTCGATTATCAAGGGCCGATAACAATCGCTCTTTCGCTGCCAATAGAAAATGGTGAAATGTCTGATCGACGGATAAACGTATGGGTAATACATTAAACAAACAGCCGATAATGTGCTGATGAACCGAGTGACGCATCGACACCGGCACCCCCATAACGATATCAGCAGTTTTTGTCTCTCTGGCGATGTAAGCGCTCCATGCGGCCAACATGACCGTAAAGACCGATCCACCTATTTTTGAAGCAAGCCGTTTGATTTTTTTAGTTGTCTCTTCACCAATACTAAACAGGACGGATGACTTGTCATTAGCGCCTTTGCGCCAAAAACTATCCCATTGCAGCACTTCTGGCGGCTGCTTTAAACATCCACTCCAATAAGCTTTCGATTCTTCCGCCGCTTCACTTTGGTAATACTCTCGTTCTTTGACTGCATAATCCTTAAAATCCTCAGCGGGCGGTAACCAAGCATCGTCATCTTCGCCAAGTCCAGCCAAATAATAGTGTTCAAGCTGATCCAACATCAGCCCCAGTGAAGTAAAATCCGACACAATATGGTGAACACACATGAGTACAACGTATTCTTCCGCACCGACAACGTAGATACCGAAACGCAGACACGACGCTTTTTCTAATTGAAAAGGGATGGAATGAAAGTTTTGAACTGCATCTTCAAGCGCCTCCTGACTCAAGTTCGTTGCATCGAAAACCTCCAATGCCGGCGGCAAGTGTTCATTAATGACCAACTTTGGCTCGCCATTCACATTAACGAAAGTGCTTCTCAGGGTGGCATTCTTGGAAACGAGCTGGTTAACCGCATAGCGAAAAGCATCGATTTGAAACGATCCGTGAATACGGAATGCCATGGAAATATTATATTGGGAATCGCCAGGGGTATAATTGTCAATGAACCATAAAGCTCTTTGCTGCATGGACAGTAATTCTTCATCACCAATCTGTAGGCAATCTTTATACATAACGTGTCAAGCTCCATAAATACTTAAACAGTATCCCCACCCTCTGGCTAAGCCAGCCTCGTTACGGAGAGGGCAAAATTTGTGCTTGGTGTTACTCCATCAATCAACGGCTCGTCAGAAATAGCGTTTCAACTTTTCAGCCAATCAACAACGATCATGATCCAGAGAAAGGCTGTGCTCTACTTATGCAACCATAAAAGATGAAGAATGTCAGGTATGCTATTGATAAATAAATTAAAATATCTATTCAACTCCAGATTCTCCAATCATTTCTAACCAAAGATCCATTAAACGAGGCGGTAAAATTTGTAGATGGCAATCTGGTCTGGAAGAAATAGTGACTTCCATCGTATCGGCATAGATCTCTATATCCATGCTCAATGGTATCTCTTGCGCATCTTCATCGGGTTTCCCAATACGTATTTTTTCAGGTGACAGTTCATAACCAATAACATTGGGAGACCGTCGTTGATCACCAACGAAATTGAAAGAAATTGCAGGAAGCTCAGGCCATCCAAAGATGGAATTAGGCACAAAGTAAGTCGCAGCATAATCCGCCGCTTTTTCCATCGCATTATTGAATTCTTGTACCGTGTGCTGGAGGGTGCTATCCAACGATGGATCTGGATCAATATTAAACTTAATTGTGATTGGAAATGATACTGACCCGACAAGATTAGCCACCGAGGTTTCCCAATACCCCACAAAATGAGGACTGACCCACAACAGCATATTCAGGCTGCCCTTCCCAAAAACAGCCGCCAGCGCCTTTAACCAACTACCCAATAGCAAATCTGCAATACTGACACGATGTTGCTTAGCCAAAAGGCGTATCCTGTTTAAGGCTTCACCATCAAGTTGCCTGATTTCTGTGACGGCCTCAGACAATCTGCTAATGGGTAGTGACTCAACACGCCGCCCGCCGAGAATATTTAGGGTAGGTTGCTCAACTTGTTGTTCATCATTAGGGATAGCAGCTTTTACGATTTGCCGATGTTGTTCATACAATTCAGCACAAAATTGCTCATAATTTGTGGCATTCTCAAGCGCAAGGGGCTGACCATTCACTGACATTCTGTATGCCTTTGAAAGATCTCGCCATAAGATCCTGCTGGAAATACCGTCACAGACTAGATGATTGAATATCAATACCAATCTTTGATCACTGGCACAATTGCCATCAAACAGGCAGTAACGCAATAACGGCGGATTTGCCAAATTCATGGCAGCCCTAACCTCAGCAATGTAGTTTGATATTAAGCATCGGCGATCACATTGACTATCGGTTTGCTCTCTAACTTCAAAAACCTGATGCAATAATTCACTGCTAGGCGGTACGAAATCCATCTTCATATTCATCCCGCTACCGACAAACCGTGCTCTCAGAACAGAATACTTATGCAACAGATATTCAATCGCTACCTTAAGATGTGCCGGTGTCAATCGCTCCAAGGGCATTAATACTTCACCGACACACAACTGATCAACGCTCAGTGAATATCGCAAATCATATAATTGCCCTAACTGAACACGCATAATCTTCACCTTTCCATTGCAAGCCCTACGATTAAAACGTTGTGCAGACTCCACACTCTTCTGCATGCAAACTAGTCGGATAACACAGCGTTTACTTTTGACTACCAGAGAAAGCGAACATGCAGAGTAAAAAAACGGGAATTGATAGCCCGGCTACCCCGCATGGAATGATAATTAGCGTCATTTACTCAGAGACTAAAAACACAGTGACAATTTTAAAAGTAGCAATAAAAAAAGAAACCTCCACGAATCAATCCAAATATTTGAGCTGAACCAAAATAATTAATATATTATTACTATTAAATAAGTAATCTGGTTAACGTTGCCGATTTTGAAGTTAAGGTCAATACCTATTTCGTCTTCGTAAAAACGGCCTTCGTAAAAAACAGGATTTTACTCTGATAATTTGACGATTAATCAGATCACAAAAATCGGACTGAGTTCCCTTCAAGTGCTCTACTATTTCGAAATTTTATTTAAAAGGGGGGTAAAAAACGGTTAAAACTTTATACCGATTAAAATCATAAGTTAAAAAAATAACTTTTAATCACAGTTTAAAACCTGCCCCTGTTTTGTGAGTATTTCAATTAAAGGCTTTAGAATTTGATATTTATGACCGTACCTTTAATCGACAAGC